>NZ_JAWLRY010000025.1:0-68957 GCF_033142325.1 Rhodococcus sp. IEGM 1370
CGTCGATCCTTCCCACCAAGCTGAGCTCGGCGTGTCGAACCAAGGACCGGATCAACCGTTATTCAGACAGTCCCGGTAATCAGCACAACCTGCCTGTCCGAGGGACGGACTCGGAGGTCGGCCGTTGCGTACGGTGGGTCGATGATGGTTCTCGGGAGCGGCACGGCTTCGTTGTCGCCGCCTGCGCGCTTCGTGTGGAATGCGCTGATGCATCCCGATCTGCACCCGCACAATCGAGGCTTCGCCTGGCCGGTGATGTTCCAGGACGCGCCGCCGCCTCGGGTGGTCGAGAGCAGTGAGTTCGACCGTGTCGTGTGGAGCTCACCGTGGCCTACCGTTCCGGAAGTGCTGGTGCAGTTCGATTTACGACCGAATACCCAGCTCCGATGGGTGCTGCTGGCTCACGCACCTGCGCCGAGTCTGCAGACGATCGAATGGTTGCGCGCTCAGGCAGGCCATCTGGTGAATGTCGATCTCAGGAGCGCACTCGGTCACTAGCGGCGGCTAGCCGTTGCCGCCGCTCGGCCCGTAGGAGTACCGCTTACCGATTGTGAACCACAGGATCGGCCCGATGATGGGCAGAACGAACGCAACGAGAATCCATGCCAACTTGGCAAAGAATCCCATGTAGCGGTCACGGACGATCGAGAAAACAGCCATGGCGAACAGGGCGAGCGCGACAGCGACACCGGTAGAGGTCATCTGTCGAGACGCAACTCAGTCGGTTCCGCGCAGAGAATCGCGACGTACCGCGACTCGCCGACCACGGTCCACCGGATCCCCCGGGTGCAACGATTGCTGCAACTCAAGGATTGCAGCATCGTCCAACTCCGTGTCGTACGCCCCGGCCGCCCAGTCCCAGTCCTGCGTGGACCACACATAGTGCGTCACCCTCCACTTCGGTGCCCATCCCTCGTCACTGCGGGGACGGCGGCCCAGGAACGTTCTGCGAGAACTGGTATCGAAGCCCCCGTCACCGGCGATGCGAACGTCCTCGGGAGTGAAATTCAAAGGCGCACGAACGGTCAGCGGCGTCGACGCCACCTGGTCTGCGAACCACTGCACGTGCTCGCGGCGCGACGCCCTCGACTCGTCCTCGAGCAGTTTCTGGTACTCCTCGGTGGTGTTTGCGGGCCCGTCCCAGACGAAGAACGCCTCGTCGATCGGTTCGCCCACTGCGAGTTCGACGAACTGCGAACCGATTCCGACTTCGTCGATGCGGTCACCCAGGATGAAGCCGGACTCGACGTCGACCCAGATTCGGAGCGGATACGGCTTGTCCTCCGGCGGAGCCAATCGAACCGTCCAACACTTGCGCCCGGCGAACTCGACGGTCTCCACCGGCCCGGTGGGTTGGGCGAACTCGTTGCTGGCCCATTCGGCGGTACTGCGTTGCTGCAACAAGAATTGGCTGGGCCCGAGGTAGATCACTCTGCCGAGTGGGCCGACGCGAGGCCGGTCGGCCGGGCCCGTGAAGTCCCAGGCGCGCGTGCCGTCGCTGATGAAGATGGGACTGCCGTCGATGCGTTCCACGCGGGTCTTTCGCCCGGATCGCCATACCCGACAGCTGTCTTCGGGCGCGATCAGAACGGGTGGCGTTCCGCTGTAGGTGAATCCGTGACGAAAGGACTCGGGGCTGCCCGCTTCGTGGACTTCCTCGATAGTGCCGCGCAACGGTATGTTCGATTCACTTGTCACAGCCGTGAGCACTTCGATCCACGCGGTCATGGCCGCAGCCTAGTGCGATCTAACTCGACAAGGTGGAGTTCGGAGTCGAAGGGAGTCGGGTGAAAATCAGCGCCGAGGTCAATCCCACACTTCCGCTGGCGTTCGACCTTGCCTGGATGTCCATGGTCGTGTTGTGGCTGGTGCTCGTCGTTGTTGCGTGGGTGTCGATATTTCGCAGCACTCAGTCGCGTAGGGGCACGAAATTCTGGTGGTGCGTATTTGTATTGCTGATGCCGATAACCGGTGCACTGATCTGGTTCGTCGCTCGCCCGCGTAACTCCGACAACGATCAGCGAACGAGTTCGTAGCGAGCCAGCCACAGTCCCGGCAGTACTTCTTGATCTTCGGTGTGTACGAAGCCGAGTGACTCGTACAACCTGCGGGCCGGCGCATTGTCTCGTCCGGTAGCAACCTGAACTCGCTGTCCCACAATCGAATCCAACATCACGTCCACCAAGCCGCGTCCGATTCCTCGTCGATGTGCGTGTGGAGCCACCACCAGGCGATCGATCTCCGCCTCGGACCATGCAGCGGCACCGAGGATTTCGTGATCCTCTCGCGCGACGAGCCAGTGGACCTGTGCGGCGCACAGATCGTCCACCGACTCGTGCAGCAGCGGAATCCTGTTGTCGCCGATCAGTCTTGCTTCGACCGCATACGAACTCTTCTGCACTGCGAGAATCTGCTCGGCGAGGCCGAGGTCGGCGGCAGGGTCGATACCGACGATCTCAATAGCGACCACCAGCGGGAGCCGGCAAAGCGTCGAGTGCAGCGAGGTGATCGGCGCTCAAGGTCAACTCGGCCGCTCCCGCGTTCTCGTCCAGACGCGACGTGCGCCGGGTGCCCGGAATCGGGACCACGTGCTCACCCTGCGCCAGAACCCACGCCAAGGCCACCTGCGCAGGCGTCGCACCGAGCTCGTCGGCGACGGCCGCGATGGCGTCGACGATCACGAGGTTGGCATCGAGGTTGTCCTGGCTGAAGCGCGGCAATCGTGAACGGAAATCGTCTGCGGCAGGCGTGGTTCCGCGAAAATTCCCGGTCAGGAAGCCGCGGCCCAGCGGTGAGAACGGGACGAATGCCGCACCGTTGTCTTGCGTCCACTTCAGGGAGGTCGTGAGGTGGTCGCGCGTCCACAGTGACAGTTCGGACTGCACGGCCGAGATCGGATGCACCTGCTGGGCCCGATCGAGCTGCTCGACGGTGAACTCCGAGACACCCAGTGCGCGAACCTTTCCGGCCTGCACGGCCTCGGCCATCGCGCCGATGCTGTCTTCGACGTCCACCTCGGGATCCGGGCGATGCAGGTAGTACAGATCGATGTGATCGACGCCCAGGCGACGGAGCGAATCGTCGATCGCCGAACGCAGGTGCTCGGGCTTGCCGTTGGGGCCCGAAATGACCGGCTCTCCGGCGTCGCCGATATGAGATTCGAGACCGCCCTTGGTCGCGAGGATCACCTCGTCGCGTCGGCTACCGATGGCTGTGCCGACGACCTCCTCGTTGGTGAACGGTCCGTACACATCGGCTGTGTCGATGAAATTCACACCCAGGTCCAGGGCGTGCCCGATGACGTGATCGGGGCTCTCCGTCCGGTCGTCGGCCTTGTATGCCCAGGTCATTCCCATGCATCCCAGGCCGATGGCACCCACCTCGGGGCCGTCGTTCCACAGGGTCCGGGTCTGTACTGTTCGTGCGCTCATGAACTCGACCATACGACGAGAAATGTGTTGTCGCTCGGACTTGCCGGGCGACTAGCATCGCCGCATGGCTCTTCCACACTCGAAGGTGTATTTCGGCGACCGTTTGGTCGAGGCGCAGGATGCGACGCTCGGAGTAGCGACCTCGGCCGTTCTGTACGGGCTCAGCGTCTACACCGTCTTCCCCGTGCAGGTGGACGGCGATCGGCGTACTGCATTCCGGTTGCTCGATCACTACCAGCGACTGGTCGAGTCCTGCAAGATCATCGGCATCGACACGTTCGCGTCGCAGTGGACGTTCGAGCGGTTCGTACAGGCAACCCGCGACGTGGTCGACGCCAATGCCCCGACGGCCGAGGTCTACGTCCGAGCCACCGTCCATGTGGACGAATCGATTCCCGGAACTCGGGTGCGCGGGCTGCACACCACGGTGTCGATCTTTCTGTACGACGCCAATCCCATTGTCCCGCAGGACGGCATGCGGTTGAAGACGAGTGTGTGGCGTCGAATCCCCGACAACGCCATTCCATCGCGCGCCAAAGTCAACGGTGCGTACGTCAATTCTGTTCTCGCCAAACAGGATGCGATCGACAGCGGTTTCGACGACTGCATCTTCCTCGACATCAACGGCCATGTGTGCGAACTCAGTGCCGCGAACATCTTTCTCGTCCGGAACGGCGTGCTCGTGACCACGGACGTCACCAGCGACATTCTCGACGGCATCAACCGTCGGACCATTCTGACCCTGGCGCGCGAGGAAGGGCTGACGGTTCAGGAGCGGACGGTCGATCTCACCGAGCTGTACATCGCGGACGAGGTGTTCGTCTGCGGCACCTCGGCCGGAGTTGCTCCCGTGTACGAAATCGACGGTCGCGCAATAGGAACCAAGGAAACCGGACCGGTGACGCTGACTCTGCGTAAGCGACACCAGGCCGCGCTCACCAGCGACGAGGTGCACGGCTGGGTGAGCGTGCTGTGAGTTCTACGCCGGGCAGGTCGAGGTGAGTCCGGCGATCAGTGCTTCGGCGGCCGGCTGCTCGAGTGGATCGGCGGCCGGGTTCGGCCCCGCCGTGGTCCAGGCCAGCGATACCTGACGCTGACCGTCCGGGCTCGAGAACGCGTAGGTGCGGTAGCCGAAGCCGTTGCCGCGGTTGCCGAATACGAGCTCGCCCGAGCCCGGGTTGCACGCATCTCCGCCGAGCAGCAGGCCGAGTCCGTACGTGGACGGCGTCACGACCTGCATTTCGTCGATCAGGTTCTGCGGGATCAGCGTGCCGTCGAACAGCCCTCTGAAGAAGGTGTTCATGTCGGCCACGGTGGAGACCACTGCCGCCCCCGCCGACCAGATGCTGGCGTCGTACTCGGTGACGTCGGTGTACGTCCCGTTGTCCAGAACGTAACCGTGCAGGGCATCGGCGTCGAGCGTCGAATCGGTGGGGTATGTCGTGTCCCTCATCTCCAGGGGATCGAAGATCCTGTCCTGCAACGACTGTCCGATGGACTTGCCGTCCAGCTCGGCGATCATCTTCCCGAGCAGGACGTAGTTGGTGTTGGCGTAGCTGAACTCCTGACCGGGCTCGCTCGCCCAGGGCATGGCCACAGCCTGGGCGATCAACTCGTCGTCGGTGACGGCATCGTTCGCCCGCGCGGCGATCTGCTCCGCCGAGTCGAATCCGGTGAAGTAGTCGGGAACACCGCTGGTGTGGTCGAGTAGCTGGCGAACGGTCACCGCCCTCGGGAGCACGCCGGGAAGCAACTCGTCGACCTGCTGATCGAGCTCGAGCTTCCCCTCGTCCACCAGCTGAAGCACGACGGCAGCAACCATCGCCTTGGTGACGCTGGCAATGCGGACCGGGTCGTCGGCCGACGCGGCCTCGGTGCCGTCGCGTTCGACCAGGCCTGCGGCTCCCGACCATGAATCCTCGCCGTCACGTACCTGCGCGACAGCGGCAACGGATCCGGCGTCGACCATGGCGTCCAAGGCCGCCTGGACGTCGTCGGTTCTGATGGTTCCGGTCGAGGGCGTGGTGGTGGTCGACTCGACGGCTGACGGCTCGTCGGATGTGGAGCACCCACTGATCAGCAGGGACGTCGACACTGTGAGGGCGGCGAGGATTCGTAGCTTGCTCATGTCTTCGACGCTAACGCCGCCCTGCGAAGAATTTCAGTGTCAAATGTCAGTGATTTTCGATGGGAGAGGTCAGCGATCGACCTGCCCCGCGCTCGAATCCAGCAGAACCTCGGCCGCAGTCTTTGCCGCAGCGGCAGATTCGGCCAGTTCGGTGATGGCCGCCGTGGTTTGAGCGCCCTCGGCGAGCAACGCGATCTGCAGCCCGACGGTCGGTGCGCAGCCGGCTTCGACGGCCAATCGGGTGACGTAGTCGATGAAGTTCTTCTTGTGCTGATGCGCGGCGTCGGCGACCTCGGGCATGGTTGCGCCCAGTTCGCCGAAGGAGTTGATGAAGGCACACCCGCGGAAGTCGTCCTCGCGAAACCAGTGGTCCAGGAAGTCGAAGATCGACAGCAGTTTCTCGCGAGGTGACGCGTGAACGGCGGCTTCGGCATGGATGCCGTCGTTCCACTGGCGGGTGCGACCGCGAAGAACCTCGGCCACGATGGCGGTCTTCGACGGGAAGAGCGAGTACATGCGTTTGAGAGAGATGCCAGCCGCAGTGCGCAGTTCGTCCATGCCGACGGCCTGAATTCCGCGGGCGTAGAACAGCGCGTCCGCTGCTCGGATCACGTCGTCCCGCCCGAGTTCCGTATTCGTCATCGTCTACCCCTTGCCGAGAGAACCAACGTTCTCTACAGTAGTCCACAGCGGAGAGAACGACCGTTCTCCTGCTCGGCTCAGGACCACAGGAAGGCAGGATCATGGCGCACATCAACGTCGGAACCGAGAACTCCACACCCGTCGAGGTCTACTACGAGGATCACGGCACCGGGCAGCCCGTCGTGCTCATCCACGGCTACCCGCTCGACGGCAACTCCTGGGAGCGTCAGTCGCGGGCGTTGCTCGACGCCGGCTACCGCGTCATCACCTACGACCGCCGCGGATTCGGTCAGTCGAGCAAGCCGACCGTCGGATACGACTACGACACCTTCGCCTCCGACCTGGACAAGGTGCTGACCGAGCTCGACCTGAACGATGTCATCCTGGTCGGATTCTCCATGGGCACAGGTGAACTCGCGCGCTACGCCGCGAAGTACGGCACCGATCGCGTCGCGAAGTTCGCGTTCCTCGCCTCGCTCGAGCCGTTCCTGCTGCAGACCGACGACAACCCCACCGGAGTTCCGCAGTCGGTGTTCGACGGCATCGACAGTGCCGCTCGCGAGGACCGCTTCGCCTGGTTCGACAATTTCTACAAGGACTTCTACAACCTCGACGAGAACCTCGGGACCCGCATCAGTGAGGCTGCGGTCCGCGCGAGCTGGAACACCGCGACCGGCAGCGCTCCCGTGGCTGCCTACGCCGTCGTGCCCACCTGGCTCGAGGATTTCCGCGGTGATGTGGAGAAGGTCCGCGACTCGGGCAAGCCGACGCTGATCCTGCATGGCACGGCAGACAACATCCTGCCGATCGATTCGACGGGCCGGCAGTTCCACAAGGTGTTACCAGAGGCGACGTACGTCGAGGTCGAGGGCGCGCCGCACGGGCTGCTGTGGACGCACTTCCGGGAAGTGAACGACGCGCTGCTCGCGTTTGTGAAGTAAGGACATTGCGGCGGCAGGCATTCAGGCCTGCCGCCGTAGTGGGTCAGACCGCGACGACGCCGTCGTGGTCGCTGTAGACGATCTCGCCCGGGTTGAACGTGACGCCGCCGAAGCTCACCGGGACGTTCTTCTCGCCCGAGCCGGTCTGAGTGCTCTTGCGCGGGTTGGTCCCCAGTGCCTTGACGCCGATCTCGAGCGTGCGCAGAATCGCGGAGTCGCGCACCGCACCGTTGACGATGACACCCGCCCAACCGTTGGTGACGCCGCGTCCGGCGATGATGTCTCCGACCAACGCGGTATGCACGCTGGCATCGCCGTCGACCACCAGCACGCCACCGTTGCCGGGTTCGCTCAGGGTCTGCTTGACCAGCAGATTGTCCTGGAAGCAGCGAATGGTGGTGATGGGGCCCGCGAACTCCGTGTGCTTGCCGAACTGGATGAACTGGGTGTCGCAACTGCGGATATCGGGACCGATCTCGTCGGCCAGATCAGCTGTTGCCTTGAATTCCACAGGTGACGTCATGCGGCACAGACTATCGCTCGCACATCAACCGCGGCCGTGACGCCGTTCGTAGTCGTCACGAGTGCGGTCGACCCGGCTCTGGGCCTTGGCGTTGATCATCTGCGGGTCGAGGCCGTGGATCAGCAGACGATGCCGCCGATAGACGTTCATCAGCGCGATCGAGAAGTAGACCAGCGGAATGAACAGCAGCGACATCATCGCCAGGGACATCCACAGCGGCCCCGGGATCAGCAGGAACAGCAGCAGTAGCGGAACGATCGGAAGAACGAAGCGCGCGATGTAGCGAACCTGGGCGCCATTACCCACCAGATCGTTTCGAACCCAGTCTTGCATCGACGCGGGCAGGACGCGTCCGAACGTGTACCCGAGGAACTGCATGGGGCTCGGGGTAGAGCGATCGGTTGTCATCGCGCAATGCTAGTCCGACCTGTCTTGGTATATGTCACCGTTGACTGCGGTTTATCTCATATGTGACGCTAACGTCAGTTTGTGACGGCGGACCGAAGGACTTCGACAGTGATCGATCGCAGAACCCTGCTCAGCGCTCGGTGCCGCGACGATCTCCGGCGCGGCCCTCTCGACGTTGCCGTCTGCGCTGGCGTCGGCATCGCCCACTCCTGGCACCGGTGGGTTGATCGACGTCCATTCCCACATGGTTCCTGACTTCTAGCTGCGGGAGGCCATAGCGTCGGGCATCGCATTTCCCGACGGCATGCCGAAGTGGCCGTCCTGGTCGGTCGGTGAACACCTGGCAATGATGGACGGTTGCGGCATCGACAGCGCGATCCTGTCCGTCTCGTCACCCGGGGTGCATTTCGGTGACGACGGCAAGGCCGCCGACCTGGCTCGACGCGTCAACGATTTCGCGGCCGGGGTCGTGGCGAGCGAGCCCCGCCTCGGATTCTTCGCGTCGCTACCGCTGCCGAACGTCGTCGACTCGACGGTCGAGGCCATACGGGCGCTCGATCAGCTGGGGGCAGACGGCGTCACGGTGATGTCGAACGCCGGCGGCATCTACCTGGGTAATGCCGTACTGACGCCACTGCTGGCCGCGCTGGACGCGCGATCCTGCGGTGGTCTTCGTGCACCCGACGTCTCCGCCGAATTCTGCTGCAGTGTCACTCGGGCGTCCGGCACCGATGATCGAATTCCTCTTCGACACAGCACGAACCGTCGTCGATCTGATTCTGTTGGGCGTGGTCGATCGATTCCCGAACATCCGCTGGGTGTTCACTCACGGCGGTGGCGTTCTGCCACTGCTGGCCGACCGGGTCGACTTCTTCCGAACCCAGGTAGGTCTGGGAACCCCGACGACGCCGGATGTACTGCAGCGCTTGTGGTTCGACCTCGCCGGAACTCCGGTCCCGCGACAGCTCCCCGCGTTGCTGTCCAGCGTCGGCACCGATCGTCTGGTGTACGGGAGCGACTACTGCTTCACGCCGATCGCCGCGGTACAGGAGCAGCTGCGATCACTCGACGCCGGTGCCGCGGACGGCGGACTCGAGAACTGGCGCGCAGTCACATCCGGCAACACCCGCCGACTACTGTTTCTCTGATCGAAAGGGTGGATGCTGCCGATGAAAACGCAAGCAATGCAACCGATCTCCGAGCACTGGGATTGGCAGATGAACGCTGCCTGTCGCTCGATGCCGGTCTCGATGTTCTACCCGCCCCTGGGACTGCGGGGATACTCGCTGAGAAACCTCGAGCGACAGGCGAAGCTCGTGTGCGATCGATGCCCCGTGATCGCGCGCTGCCTGCAACACGCACTCGACGCGGACGAAAAGTACGGAGTCTGGGGTGGATCGACCGCACACGAGCGGTCCGCGATGGTTCGCGTCAACCCTGACGAGCAGCGTTCGCGACAATGACATCGCGAAGGTACTGCGCCAAGCCCGACGCAATGTCGTTGTAGTGCTTGGCGAATCGCTCGTCCGCGATGTACATCTCCGCCAGGTTGACCTGCATCTCGTGGTTGCAGTCGTAGTGCCGCTCGATGGTCGCCCGGTGCCGCTCGGCCAGTACCCCGGCCTCGGCGGAATCCGGTGACACACCCCGCTGCATCGCGGCTGCGAGATCCGCTTCGAGGAGATCGGCCTCGTCCTTGATGGCCTTCCAGTCGTCCTTGGTGAACGACGCCGTCCGTTCCTGCGACTGCTTCCACGCATCGGTCTCGCCCCACCGCTGCTCGGCTTCCTCTGCGTACTCTTCGCCGGTCCAGTTGTCACCGAAGATCTCGCGCTGCTCCTCGGGAGTCAGTTGCATACCCATCTTTTTCGCCTCCATCATCTTGTCCACGGCCGCAGCCATTGCGTGCAAGTGATCGATTCGCTCGTTCAACAACTCTCGCTGCCGACGCAGATGCGCCATGGCGTCGACCGAGGGATCGTCGAGCAACGCCGCGATGACGTCGAGCGCAAACCCGAGTTCGCGGTAGGTCAGCACCTGATGCAGCCGCTCGACATCGGCCGACGAGTACGTCCGATAGCCCTTCGGGGTTCTACCCGACGGCACCACCAACGCGATCTCGTCGTAATGATGCAGCGTTCTGACGCTGACACCGACCAACCGTGCGACAGCACCGACCTGCATGCCGACCTGGACGTCAACCGAACTGTTCGCGGACGAATCACTCACGAAAGACACTGTGCTGCCTCCCGTGGCGTGAGGGTCAAGCGGTGCTGGCCTTCATGGTCGTTCCGCAGGCTCCACTGCTGACGAGCTTCCATGGTCGTTCCGCAGGCTCCACTGCTGACGAGCTTCCATGGTCGTTCCGCAGGCTCCACTCCTAGCGGGTCACGCGTTCGCACCCGGAGGTGGACTCTCCGGCGAGGCGCTGCCCGAGCCAGTCGTACGCACCGGGACGGCCGTTGGTCTGCGCCACCGAATGATCCCCGGGGACCAATTCGAGGCGAACCGACGCTCCCGCCGCGCACCACTGGTCCTGCACGGCCTCGGCACCCTTCTTGGGGATGAGGAAGTCCTGCAGGCCCTGGTAGATGTAGATCGGTGCGTCCGGCGTCGTCTGGCCCATCCGGTTCTCCTCGACGACGGCCTTGGTGATCGGGTGGTCGAAGACATCGGGCACGTTGGAGAGGTTTCGCTGGTCCAGCAACAACAGTCCCGAATACGACAACACGTCGACGCATTGATCCTTCTGCGCCAAAGCCAGTCGCTTCCCGTTGTCGTTGGCGAGCTCCCGCATCTCCGGGTACTCCCTGGACAATCCGATGGTCGCCGCAGTGAACAGACCGGAACCGATCTGGCCGTTCAGGGAGGTCTGCAAAATCTTGTAGTCGGTCGGCGGGCCACCGAACGCGACACCGGCGATGTTCAACTCAGGCGCGTACTCGGGAGCCAACTGCGCGGCCCAACCCGAGGCGATGGCACCGCCGGAGTAACCGGTGATGCCGATCGGCGCGTCCGCAGCCACTCCTGCACTCTGGGATGCGCGTAAGCCGTCGAGCACGGTCTGTCCGGAGACGAGACCGGCCGAATAGGCCTGCCGAGGACCCTGGTAATCGGTGACGACGACCGTGTAGCCGCGGTCGAGCAGAATTCGAACCTGGTCGATTTCCTTGTTGTTGCCGCGCGGCAGCGTGTACGACGGCGCGCACTGATTACCGAGCGAGTCAGTTGCCTCGTTGTACGCGATGACCGGACGATCTCCGGCTCCGGTCCACGGCGCGGTGGGCGTCAGGACCGTCGTCGCGGCGGCGATGGGTCGGTTCTTCGAATCGGTGGAGCGGAAGAGCAACTGCACGGACGACGCCTCGGGCGTGACCGCGACGTCGCGACGGTTCAGCACCGCGCCGGGCTGCAGGTTCTCGTACCCGGCAGGCGGGTCGAACCATGGATCACCGAGTGAGGTGGGGAGATACGCATCCGGATCGCTCGGCGGAGCGATGAAATCCTGCAGTGGATCGGCCTGGGCCGACCCTGCGAACGACAGCATCAGTGCCGCGGCTCCGGCCAGAACGAATGCCTTGCGCATATATTTCCCACCCTGTAGCTCCGTACGCCCCGACGTCCGGTAGACCACTGACCATCGTGCCACAGGATTCGGTAATTTCGGCCCTGTGAAGTGAGCCGAAGACCAGGTAGGTTGTCTGTTACTCAAAACACTACTCACCAGTAGGGACCAGTCCATGCCAGCACCGTCCGCCTCGACCTTCTCCCGGCTCGCCGATCTCATCGCCATCCCCGACGCCGAATCGCGGCCGACGAAAACCATCACCGAGGTGTTCACCGGCAAGGAGCTGGCGACCATCCCGGTCGGCACCGCCGCCGACGCGACCGCTGCGATCGCCCGCGTTCGTGCAGCTCAGGTGGCCTGGGCCAAGCGCCCCGTGTCCGAGCGCGCCGAGATCTTCCACCGCTACCGCGACCTGGTGCTCGCCCACCGCGACGAGCTGATGGACATGGCGCAGGCCGAGACCGGCAAGTCTCGCGCCGCTGCCCTCGAAGAGGTTCTCGACATCTCGATGACCGCTCGGCACTACGCGCGCACCGCCGCGAAGCTGTTGGCCCCGAAGAAGGTCACCGGCATGCTGCCCGTGCTGACCAAGACTCGGATCCGGTACCAGCCGAAGGGCGTCGTCGGAATCATCTCCCCGTGGAACTACCCGATGACCCTCGCGGTGTCCGACGCCATCCCGGCACTGCTGGCAGGCAACGGAGTGGTGCTCAAGCCGGACAGCCAGACGCCGTACTGCGCACTCGCCTGCGTCGAACTGCTCTACAGGGCCGGTCTGCCCCGTGACCTGTTCGCCGTGGTTCCCGGCCCGGGTTCGGTGGTGGGAACCGCCATCGTCGAGAACACCGAGTACGTCATGTTCACCGGCTCCACCGCCACCGGTCAGCTGTTGGCCGAGCAGGCCGGGCGTCGACTCATCGGATTCTCCGCCGAGCTCGGCGGCAAGAACGCGATGATCGTCGCCAAGGGTGCCAACCTCCGGGAAGTGTCCGACGCGGCCGTGCGGGCCTGCTTCTCCAACTCCGGCCAGCTCTGTATCTCCATCGAACGTATCTACGTCGAGAAGTCGATCGCCGCGGAGTTCACCGAGAAGTTCGGTCAACGGGTGCGCAACATGAGCCTCGGAGCCGACTACGAATTCGGCATCGAGATGGGCAGCCTCATCTCCGAGGATCAGATCAAGACGGTCTCGGCCCACGTCGACGACGCCAAGGTCAAGGGCGCGACCGTCGTCGCAGGCGGCAACGCACGTCCCGACATCGGCCCGCTGTTCTACGAGCCGACGCTGCTGACGAACGTCACCGAGGACATGGAATGCGCGGCAACCGAGACCTTCGGGCCGCTGGTGTCGATCTACCCCGTCGCCGACGTCGACGAGGCCATCGAGAAGGCCAACGACACCGAGTACGGACTCAACGCCAGCGTGTGGGCCAAGACCAAGGCGCAGGGTGAAGCCATTGCGGCGCGGCTGCATTCGGGCACCGTCAACGTGGACGAGGGCTACGCGCCGACGTGGGGCACCACCGGCGCTCCGATGGGCGGCATGGGCGTGTCCGGTGTCGGACGCAGGCACGGTACCGAGGGGCTGCTCAAGTACACGGAATCGCAGACCATCGCGACGACGCGTCTGCTCAACCTCGGTGGGCCGCGCGGACTTCCGCCGAAGCTGTGGGCAAAGATCATGCCGCCCTTCGTCAAGGCGCTGAAGTACATTCCGGGTCGGTAAGCAGCGTCGACGACGGGGGAAGATCTATCTCGCTCGTAGCAGCGAGATGCTCAGTGCCCTGCTGTAGATCGAGTCGGTGTCGATCGAGTCGCAGTCGACTCGATCGAACATCGGCCACGACTGCCGATCGATTCCCTCGTCGTCGAACGTCGCCACGGGGATGTCCCATACCGTGGATCCGGTTCTGACGTCGATTCCGCGCAGAACTTCCGGTCCGAACAGCGTGGCTACGTCGCCGTCGAGGGCGCCGACCTCCGCGAAAGCCCCCGATTCTCGACTCCACAGCGTGGTCCCGGTGTCGAGGTCGATCGCGGATTCGGTGGCCGTGTCGGTGTTGCGCAGCAGTGCAACCGAACCCGTGACGGCGTAGGCCAGTCCGTTGGTGGACAGGAACGCCGCGGCGGGGCCGGTGATGTCCGACGGAACGGCCCAGACCAGACTCTCGTCGGTCCACACGGGGTCGGGATTCGACGGCCGATAGCCTCCCGTTCCGAGCAGTAGCGGACTCGACTCGGCGGGGGAATCGAACGTCGGTTGCTGCAGGGTCACGGAATCCGTTGCAGCGAGAACGGTTCCGTCGGTGTCGACGATTTCCGAACCCACGATCGCATTCGGGTCCGAG
Source organism: Rhodococcus sp. IEGM 1370 (assembly GCF_033142325.1). Classification (NCBI taxonomy): domain Bacteria; kingdom Bacillati; phylum Actinomycetota; class Actinomycetes; order Mycobacteriales; family Nocardiaceae; genus Rhodococcus; species Rhodococcus sp. IEGM 1370. The sequence continues at coordinate 13,990 of NZ_JAWLRY010000025.1, forward strand.
CAGTCGGCCCGCGCCACCCGCACTGCGCCGTCGCGCGAGGCGACGCCCGATCGGGCGCAGTCGGGAACCGTTCTGGACCAGAGGTTGTCGCCGGTGTCGAGGTCGAAGGCGAACACTCCTCGGCCGTCGTCGAACAACCCGATTTCGTTCTCGGTGTGCAGCGTGGACGCGAACGGTGCGTCAGGCGAGGCCGTGGAATCGAACTGCACCGACCAGTCCGCGTCGAGGGCGTCCGCAGTGCCGCGAGACACCGTCGCCCTCGCACCATCACGCACCGCCCGGGAGGTGTACACGTGGCCGTCTGCGGTGGTCAGACTCGTGATCGGAAAGGCCGTGTCCCGAGTGCTCGATTCTCCGGATTCGGTGTCGACAGTGAGGATTTCGGATGTAGTGCCGGTGTTGCCGCGGTAGCAGACGACCTGCCCGTCGACGAATTCCTCACCGCAGCCGACGATATCGTCCGCGGGGGCACGCCAGCGCACCGAGCCGTCTGCGATGCTCGCGCCCACCAGGGTCGCGTCGACGAACTCCCTGCCGTCCAGGCGGCCGACGAGCGTTACGACCGTCGACCCGTCGGAGATGGATCCCGAGTGCATCGAATCGGTGTCACTGCCCTGGACGGGATCGCGGAACTGGCCGCCCTCGATACCCGCATCCGAGGGAGTGAGAGTCCACCCGAGTCCGGGAGCGGACCCCGTTGCACCGTCGATGGGGGCGCCGGGCGTCCGCTCTTCGGTTGCGCACGAAGCGCAGACGAGCGCTGCTACCAGGACCGCGGCGGCGGAGATCTGGAGGCGACGTGTCATGAGCGATTCTCCCGCCTGTGCAGAACCGAAAGAAGGTGGCCGGTCCGTTCTTGGAGCATAGAGAACGAAAATTCCCCGCACTCCCGGTGGGGGTGCGGGGAACCGCCGTAACGCTTGGCCTGGTCGGCGGTGGACCTAGTTGACGCTGTGTCCGTTCAATCCTGCGTGTGCGTAGTGATTGCGACTGTCGGGAATGTGGTTGTCTCCCAACACTCGAGCGATCTGCTGCTCGCTGAGTCCGAGGCGACGGAGCCGCTCGCACACTGCATCGAAATCGAGCATCTTCGCATCGAGTTCCTGCTGCAGTTCGATCACTTCGGCGCGGATGGTCTCGGCCTCGTCCAGTGCGGCCAACGTGTCCTTCGGCTCGGGTAGCAGCAGGGCGAGCAGTCGATCACGTGCGTCGGTGCTCAGACCCTCGAAGGGGCGCTGTCCCGGTTGAGCCTCGTGCCGACCCTCGGCGCGACGATGGGCGTCGTACTCGGCCTCGCGCTCGGCGGAGACGTACTCCTGCGTGTCACCGAAGGACGGAATCTCGGCGAGCTGGTCCTGCGGCTCGTCCTTGGGTCCCTGCGCAGGGGTCGTCGCGATGTCGATCGTCTGGCGCAGAGGGCGATTCGGAATGAAGATCACCGCGATCAGCGTGACGATCGCAACGAAGCCGGCGATCATGAAGATGCGTCCGGTCGCGTCACCGTAGGCCGTGCGGACGACTTCGAGGACCGGCGCGGGCAGTGCGGTGAGATCGAGTGATCCACCGCCACCCGACGAGCTGTCGACGCCGAGCTGGGCCAGGCCTGCTGCGGACTTCTCGGCAACCCGAGTTGCCAGGAGCGAGCCGAGAACCGAGACGCCGATCGCGCCGCCGAAGGTACGGAAGAACGCAACCGTCGACGATGCCGCACCGACGTTCTGCACACTGACCGTGTTCTGCACTGCGAGAACGAGATTCTGCATCAACATGCCGGTACCGAGGCCGACGATGGTGATGAAGATTCCGACGGTGACCAGGCTGGTGGCGTGGTCGATCGTGCCCAGGAGCAGGAATCCGACGACCAACAGAACGGATCCGGTGACGATGAACGGCTTCCACTTACCGAACTTGGTGATTAGCTGACCCGAGCCGACGGAGGCGACGAGCATGCCGAACACCAGTGGGATGGACAGCAATCCGGCTTCGGTCGGGGTGTAGCCGCGAGCGGTCTGGAAGTACTGGCCGAGGAAGGTGGTGGCTCCGAAGAGGCCGACACCGACGGCGATGGACGCGACGATAGCCAAGCCGGTGGTGCGTTCGGTGACGATCTTGAGCGGGATGATCGGCGACTTGTGACGCGCCTCGACGATGATCGTCAGGATGAGCAGCAGCACTCCGCCGCCGACCAGGTAGGCCGTCTCACGGGAGAGCCAGGCGTAGTAGTCGGCCTTGCCTGCGAACGAGACCCACACGAGGAGAACGGAAACACCTGCGGTGAGCAGAAGTGCACCGAGCCAGTCGATGGAGACGTTGTCCTTGCGGATGGTCTTGATGTGCAGGGTCTTCTGCAGCAGGCCGAGGGCGACGACGGCCAGCGGTACGCAGACGAAGAAGCACCAGCGCCAGCCGAGCGGGCTGTCCACGATGACGCCGCCCAGGATCGGGCCACCGGACATCGACACGGCCATGACGGCACCGGTGTAGCCGGAGTAGCGGCCGCGATCACGCGGGGAGACGATGGTGCCGATGATGGCGATGACGAGAGCCGTCAGACCACCCATGCCGATGCCCTGCACCACGCGTGCGGCCAGCAGGACCGGCACGTTGTGCGCGAAGCCGGCGATCAGTGAGCCTGCGACGAAGATGAGAATCGCGCTCTGGACCAGCACCTTCTTGTTGAACAGGTCGGCCAGCTTGCCCCAGATGGGCGTCGATGCGGCGTTGGCCAGCAGTGCGGTGGTGATGACCCAGGCGTACGCGGTCTGCGAACCCTTCAGATCACCGATGATGGTGGGCAGTGCCGTCGAGACGATAGTGGTGCTCAGCAGCGCGGTGAACAGCGCGGCGAGCAGGCCGGTGAGGGCTTCGAGGATCTGGCGATGCGACATCGCGTCGGGATCGACGACTGCCTGATTGGGCGGAGTATCCGCAGATGTGGTCATGTCTTATCTCGCAATCGATTCAATACGTGCCACGTCCTGATGCTGGGCGTGGGCGTCTTCGGTGAAGGTGTCGTTCAGTTTGCGGATCGAGTCGAGTGCATCGAGTGCCTCGTCCTCGCTCCAGCCGCTCAACATTTCTGCCAGGCGGCGTGCGCGTCTGTTCCAAATTTGTGTCAGTCGAACCTGACCGATGTCCGACACACAGACCCGTGACGCCCTTCGGTCGTCGGGATCGGGATGTCGATCGATGTAGCCGAGGTCGACGAGGTCCGCGATCTGCCGGCTGAGGGCCGACTGACTGACGCACAGCCTGCTGGCGAGGTCGGTCTGCCTGCATTCACCCTCGGTCGCCAGGATGGCCAGAACTCCGGTCAGGGCCTGCGGCAGTGGTGAATCCTCGACTCCGGTGGTCACGGCCCGCTTCAGCGTGCGCCCGAAGAGGAAGACCTCTTCGACCAACGACTCCGCTGTCGTGGATTGAACTGCCATGAGTACTCCAACGCCGATGTTCATTTACTTGCTGTCTGCAACCATATATATACATACATGCGCTAAGCAAATAATATTCCTGTCTGGTGGATCACAGTGCTGGGTCCGCTGCTGATCGGGGGGATCCGGACGGGGATCGGCTCCCCGGATATGGATTTGCGCCTCCGATCGCAGTCGGAAATCCGAAACTGGGGAGCCGATCCGCGGTCGAGGGTGGCTACCGCGGGTAGAAGAACGACCGCCGGACGGTCAGCGCGACGGTGTCACCCACCTCGGGACGCGGTCCGCGTACCGAGCAGCGGAAGTCCACATCGCCGGAGCGCACCAGAACATCGCTGGCGTCGCGGCCGAAGAGTGACGAGGTGACGGTTCCTTCTATCTCGCCGTCGGGCACGATTTCGATGTCGGTCGGCAGGATCGCAAGCGTCCCCGGGCCGGCACCGTCCGCGGCGAGTGTCAGGGAGCCCGAGGTGAAGGTGCCATGGGCGACCGTGCCGTCGACGAGGGTGGCGTCGGACAGGAAGCGAGCGACGAACGCCGAGTTCGGGGCGCGCACCACGTCCTCGGGTGTACCGATCTGCGCGATGCTGCCCCGATCGAGGACGACGACCCGGTCCGCGAGGGCAAGGGCCTCGGTGCGATCGTGCGTGACGTGTACGACGGTCAGACCAGCTGCTCGCGTCAGAGATCTCAGCTCGAGGCGAAGCCGATCGCGTAGTGGTTCGTCCAAGGCGGAGAGCGCCTCGTCGAGCAGTAGTGCCCGTGGCGAGCCGACCAGAGCGCGCGCGAGGGCGACGAGTTGCCGCTGGCCACCGGACAGCGTCGACGGGTCCCGGTTCTCGAGCCCGGGCAGCCCGACGAGCTCGAGCACGTCGGCGACCTTCTTCGTTCGCTCCGGTTTGGAGACCTTGGCCAGTTCGAGTGGGTAGGAGACGTTGCGCCCGACGCTGCGGTGCGGCCACAGCGCGTGCTGCTGAAACACCATGCCGAGCTTGCGCGACTCGGGCGGCGTCGAGAGTTGCTCGCTGGCAACCACATCCGGGCCGATGGAGATCGAACCGGCAGTCGGGGTCAGGAAGCCGGCGACGGTACGCAGCAGCGTGGTCTTACCGGAGCCCGACGGCCCGACGAGTGCGACGAACTCTCCGTCGGCAATCTTCAGGTCGATGCCCTCCACGCCGACCGTGCCGTCGTGGTACCGGAGGCCGAGACGTTCGATCGTGATGGCGGACATCGGTTCTCTCTTCTCAGCGTTGGATCTACGGTCGTCCGGCTCGGGTGGAGGCGACGAGGCCGAGGCCCGCGAATCCGACGAGCGCGACGAGTAAGGACAGGGCAGAGGCGGCGTTGTAGTCGCCGGCCTGCTGCAGGTTGAATATGGAGACGCCGAGGGTCTGTGTGCCCGGAGCGACGAGGAGCACCGACATGGTCAGCTCGCGCACCGCAGTGAGAGCAACGAGCACCGCACCGGTGACTGCAGCGGGGATCGCCATCTTCCACGGCACGTCCCACAGCGATCGAAGATGTGACGCGCCGGAGGATCTGGCCACTTCCTCGAGTGCTGTCGGAGTGGAACTCAGCGGTGCTCGAACGGCCTGGACGACGATCGCGAGGAACGCCATCACGTAGGCGCACAGGATGACCCACTTGGTGTCGAACAGGCCGGTGTAGCGGCCGATGATCAACCAGCCGACTGCGATGACGAGGCCGGGAATCGCCTGCGGCAGCATCGCCGCGAGATCCAGGCCGACGTTGTCGCGAGACCTGGTGCGGGTGGTCAGTACCCCGATGGCCAGGCCCAGGAATCCGCAGACGATTGCGGCTCCCAAGGCCAGCGTCACCGAATTCTGAATGCCGACGAGGGTTCCCGGTGCGGTGACCGCGCTCTCGATACTCTGCAGCGTGAGGTTGCCCCAGGTGAGCGGCACGCCGGGGGCAGGAAGCAGGGCCTGCGTCGCCAACGCCAGGATCGGCAGGACCGTCAGAACGAGGCCGAGGATCCATGCAGCGAGACCTGCTGGAATTCGGCTGCGGCCCAACGGAAGTAGCTGCGGGGCCGTGACCGCACCGTCGAGCTGAACGGAGCGACGCCCCAGAACGCGGTCGAGTGCGACCGCGACCACGGCCAGTGCGAGGAGTCCGATGCCGATGGTGGAGACCACCTCCAGTGGTCGATCGACGGTGCCCGACTGGATGTATCGGTACACCATGGTCGACAGGGTGACGTAGCGCTCGGGCAGTCCGACCAGCGCCGGGATGCCGAAATCGGCCAGATTGGACACGGCCGTCAACGTCAGCGACGCCAGGAGGGCAGGACGCAGCAGTGGCAGCGTCACATCGCGCATGGCTCGCCAGGGAGATGCCCCGGCAATTCGAGCCGCCTGTTCCAGATCGCCGGGTACGCGTCGGAGCGCCGCCGAAATGATCAGGTACGCAAGCGGATACGAGTGGACCGTCAGCAAGAAGATCACTCCGTCGCCGCCGTAGATGTTCCACAGCGGTCCGCCGCCGAAGGCGTCGTTCCAGTACGAGTTGATCATCCCGCTCGGGCCGAGCAGGCCCGTCCAGGCGATCGCGCCGACGAACGGCGGAATCAGCAACGGGCTGAGCAGAATCAGGCGCAGCACCGATCGGCCCGGCAGATCGGTGCGATCGAGAACGAGGGCCATGATGGTCGCGATCACCACCGCCGCGGCCGCCGCCACACCGGCCGACACGACGCTGTTGGTCGCGGCCGACGCGATTCCGCCGTCGAGCAGCTCCTGTATGTGGTTGCCGCCCAATCCGATCGAGACCACGGCCGCCAGCGGAGCGCCGATCAGGGCCAGTACGGCCAACCACAGGCAGGCGCGTACCCAGGTGACGCGGTCAGCCAAGAAGATCGTTGAACGTGGCGACGGCATCAGGCTGGGACGCGGTGATGGTGTCGAGGTCCGGGTTCAGTAGCTCGATGTCGTCCAGTGCGGGTGCACCCTCGGGCGTGCCGACGTCGGACCGGACCGGCAGGTACTGCTGCTCGACGGCGAGCTCCTGACCGCGCTTGCTGACCAGGAAGTCCACGTACTTCTGTGCAGCCTCCTGATTGGCCGAGTCCTTGAAGATTCCGGCCGGTTCGGAGATGTACGGGACGCCGTCGGTCGGGTACGACGCGGCGATGGGCGAGCCTTTCTCGGCCAACTCGCGCACCAGGTAGTCGACGACTATCCCGACCGGCTGGGTGCCGGCCGCAACGGCCTGAGCGACGGGGCCGTTGCTCTCGGCGACCACCGGTTCGTTGGCGACGAGGTCGGTGAGCCACGGAAGGCCGAGGTCTTCCTGACCCAACCAGACGGCGGTGTTGAACGCTGCCGCCCCGGACACATCGGGATTGGGCAGCGTGATCCGGCCCTTGTACTGGGGGTCCGCCAGGTCCTTCCACGACGTCGGGGGCTGCGAGACGGTCCCGGTGTTGTACGCGATGACCGTCGGGATGATGCGGGTTCCCACGTAGTAGCCGTCGGGATCGACGACGTTCGGGTCGAGCGCGTCGACGTCGGCCGGGGTGTACTGCAGCAGCAGGTCGTCGGCCTTGTACTTCTCGAACGTGGGGGCGTCCGCAGCGAGCAGAACGTCGGCACCGATGGAGCCGGTCTGCCGCTCCGACGCGATGCGCGCGTTGAGATCTCCGGTGCCCGCGCGGAACACCTGCACATCGATCCCGGGGTTCTCTGCGGTGAACTCGGCATTGAGTGCGTCGATCTTCGCCTGCGGCTCCGAGGTGTACACCGTGAGAGTGCCGCCGGCCCCGTCGCCGTCTCCAGCGGCTTCGGGAGCCGCAGGCTCGGAGCAGGACGCGAGGGTGAGAGCGGCTGCGAGACCGAGGATTCCACCGGTGGCAACGCGACGAACAGTGTTCACTAGGTACATCTCCTGGAAGCATCGAGCACGGAAGTTGCTCATGCTTCCGACCTGAATCGACACGCAGACATGTGTTGTGGGAACTGCACGTGTCGCCGGGGTGAACGACTCGATGGCTTCAGGGGCTGTGGATCTCGACCAGTTCTTCGATGCCTCGAAGATCCTCGGCATTGCGGGTCATCAGTCGAGCACCGTGAGCGTGTGCGGTCGCCGCGATCATCAAGTCGAGCGCTCTCGCTTGTGGGCGGCGGCCGCTTTCTCGAACCGCTGCTGCCAGCCGACCGTAGCTTCGGGCAACATTGGCATCCACTGCAAGAGGTTCGAAGCGGCGCTCGACCGCAACCAATCGCTGAAGTCTCAGCGCGCGCTGTTCGGATGTGGAAGCAACCAGAACTCCGAAGTGAAGTTCTGCCAGGCTGATGGCGCTGATCGCGACTTCCCCTGCGACGCGATCGAGCGAGTCTCCTATCAGGACGCTGGTGTCGAGCACCGTCCTCATCGCTGCCATGGGTCCTGCATCACGTCGTCGATGTCGATCAGATCGTCGGCAAGGGTCGGGTCGCGTTCCGAGTCGAAAACATCGGCGACGTCGTCGAACGTGTTCCATTGCTTTCGCTCTGCCGGCCCCAACAAGGCGCTGGGCCGTCCGGCGACCGTGATGAGCATCGACTCGCCTGCCTCCGCGCGCTTGACATAGTCGGACGCGTGCTGCCGAAGCTCTTTCAATCCGATGGACTCCATATCGAAAGGGTAGCACTTGTGCTACTCGGAGTTCGGGGTTGTCGTACCCCTCGCCTACTCTCTCGACCACATACATCCGGGGGGACATCATGAGCAACCGCAGGTCGCGCAGCAGAAAGACCAGTCGCAAGGCCTACATACAGGCTCCGCGTGAAAGGGAAGCCCTTTTCTGGCCGACCATCCTTCTCCAATTCTCCGATTGGCTGATCGAGAACAGCTGGGCCACAGACCAGTTGACGGCTTTGGCGGCAGCGATGACAATCGATCGATCGGTCCGCGAGCGGAACGTGAGCGTGTACGGCGCAGATTTTCCGATCGACATGTTCTGTCTCGATGATCACGAGTACTTCGACTTCGATGAGTATGAACAGTCGCCGAGAGAGCGTGACGAGATCCGCCGCGCCGTCCATCTGTTCGGTAGGTTCGTCATCGCTGAGCGATTGTCGCCATCTCAGAACGAGGAGATCTCGAGGGAGATCGGGTCCTCGACTGCAGTCGCGCCGGTGCCCAGTTCCTCGGTGTCGCCAGGGCGCGCAAGCCCACTGAGTACACCGATAGTCGTCTCGCTCCTGCAGCGTTTGGCAACGTGGGCTGCGACCGAGCGCTGCGCGACATCGGCCCGCATCGACTACTGGAACGACTCGGCCGAGATCGTTGCTGCACTTGGGATTCCTGGTTTCGACAGTGTCGCTACACAACCGGACTTCATGGCGATGGTGAATTATCGATCGGTGTTGGATACCGCCCGTAGGGTCGGTGTTCTCGAGAACGCGGGCCAGAATTACACCCGCGGACCCGAAGCCGGTGCTTGGGTGGTGTCTCCGAGTGCAGACCGAACTCGCGCCGCCGTGGTCGAGGCGTACGGATCCTGCTTGACGCCTGTGTACGACTCCGGCGATGATTCCGTGCAGTCCGAGCTCGTGGCAGGCTCGGCTTTGGCGACCACCGTGCTCGCGCGCAGCCTCGTCGGTGATCCGGTCGGGGAGTCGGAGGGTGTCGTCCTGGGGACGATGTCCGACCGCAAGTTGATCCAGACCGTCACGACACTCCGGTTCATGTCGATGTTCGACCTCGGATTGCTCGTCAAGGTGAACGACAAGTTCTGCGTACCTGACCCTCTGGCACCCCTGTTACTCGAGGCGCTCGATCGGGATCGTCTGCGGCGCACAGGGCGCGCCTCATGACCTGATACGCGGCCGGTAGCCCATTCTGGTTCATGAGCCGAGTGCGTGTACCGCGAACTGCCGTCCCCAATCCGGTCCGGCCCCTTCACGACCCAAGGTCGACGGCACAGCGCCGATCAGAGTCAGGAAGTCCAACGTCGGTCGAGCGAGGTACTGGGCGTAGGGTCTCTCCCTCTCGGGGATCATCCATCCGAGCGCCTCGAGGCTGCGGAAGACGAGCGAATTGCGTTCGTCTACAGAGCAACTCGCCGCAACCGTCACGAGGAGCAGTACGCCCGCATCCTTTTCGTACTGCTCGCGCCCAACGGGCATCCGCGCCGCGGCGTGCGACCACAGGCGAACCGGGTCGGTGGCGAGGGAATTACCGAGACGGGTGCGAAGAAGCCGCCCCCTCAGGACGCGAACGAGTCCGAGTTGCGTCACAGCAGCCCGAAGCCAGTGCACCTGTTGATGGTCCACCTCGCGGTTGGAGCTTCCGAACCATCTGGTACCCCACTCGAGTTCGGCACGCATCGCCGCAACGTCCCTGGGCGGCACATAGCCTGCAGCGGTCAGCGTGATTCCGTCTTCGCCCACGCGCGCCAGCATCCACATCAGCTTCTCCATCGCCGACGCCGCCACTGCGGGGTCCACCTGAGCCGCGTCGACATCGACGCGTGCGAGAACATCGGGAAGATCGGGGTGATACTCGAGGGGCCCGCGTTCGAGAAGCGAGCCTAGTTTGGGTAGTCGATCCCGTACCTGGCTCGCCAACTCCGTCACCGCGCGCCGCAACGCGATTCTGTTGTTCGCGTCGGCCACCGCGAAGCGCTCGTCGAAGTCTCCCGCCCAGAGCTTCATGTGGTCGTGTTCAGGATGGTCGGTATCAGCGAGAACCTTCAGCAGTTCGTCGTAGCCCGACGAGCCGCCGCAGTCTTCGGGTGGGCAGGCGCGGCCCCCGTCCAGACAAGCGGCAGTACCGGCAGCAGTCGATATTTCTTCGACGACCAGGTGGTGTGTCCATCCGTCACCGAAGTCGTACTCGTACCCGAGAGGATCCCCGACGGCACCGAGGACGTCGTCGACTCGAACGCCGTCCTCGGGCGTCCCGGTGCCGTCGTCCCACTCCTCGAGCGAGGACTTCATCTCGTAGCGTCGAGTGCTTCGAAGAGGATCGTCGCCGACGAAGAACATGTGCAGATGTCGGTCTTCCCAACCCATGACGTCCTGAATGACGTCGTGGAGCTCGGGCAGTGTGGCGTCGGAGGCGATGGTGAATCGCCGCCACACCACAGGCTCGACGTCGGCCAGAGTCACCTTGATCGTCAGCATCGGAACATCGTCCATGATGTGCGAGATGTTCGTCGAGCACGTCCCCGCGGGGACGTTGTCGGCGATACAGTCCGGGCATGGATGTTCTGCGCGCGATGCCATTGCTCACGGTCACCGATCTCGATGCGGCGCTGGACAAGTACGTCCAGGTCACCGGCATGGAGGTGGTGATGAATCACGGTTGGATCGCCACGCTCGCTCCGTCGGGCGACAGTGCGGCGCAGCTCAGTCTGATCACCGCCGACCCCACCGGGCCGGTCAATCCGTCGGCATCGATCGAAGTGGACGACGTTGACGCGGCGTACCGGGCGGCGATGGACGCCGAACTCGAGATCGTCTACGAGATCACCAACGAGGAATGGGGAGTCCGCCGATTCTTCTTTCGCGATGCTGGCGGCAACGTGGTGAACGTGCTGTCTCACCTGTGATCCGGATGCAACAACTCTCCGCGCCGGATTCCGCGAACAGTGCGGGTGGCCACGGTGAGCCAGGCGGCGAGCAGTAGGACGTACAGGGCAACGGCCAGAGCCTGCACCGCACCGAAGTTCAGCGCATGACCCAACGCAGTGGCTCCGGTGACGCAAGTCCCGATGGGGAAGGTGAACGACCACCACGTCAGCGAGAATCCCAGGTTCCTGCGTGCCGCGTGCACGGTGAGAGCTGTCGCGAGCGCGAACATCAGCATTCCGAAGCCGCCCATGATCAGCCCGTAGCCGATGCCGAACACGTGTAGCCCGACGGCGATCGACGACTGTGCCCCGGTGAACACCATCGATGCGTCGGTGCCCAGCAGGTTGGCCGCCGTGATCGACTGGCCGATCAACCCCAGCGTGATCCACACGGTCGGAGCCGCGTCGACGGGCGGCAGACCGCCGTGCAGCAGACGTCCGTAGATCAGAGTCAGCGTGATCATCCCGACGATCAGCGACAGCCCGAACATCGCATAGCAGGCGCACAGCAGCGCCAGCCGCCACTGGCCCTCGGGCAGATGCGGAAGCAGCAACGCCCCTGTCGACGCCGACACCATCGGCGGGACGACGGGCATCAGCCACGCGGGCAGGGCTGCGACGTCGCGATGATCGGACGCGGTGATCATCCGAAACGGAACAACGACGCTGGTGAGCAGACCGGCGATCGTCCCGGCGATCCACAGGACGGCGAACAGCGCGGTGGCTGTGGTTGGGCCGAGCACGTCCGAGCCGAGCAGTCCCGCTCCCGCGCCGACGGTGAGCATCGCCATGGGCGGAGCGCCGTAGAACTGCACCATCACCGGGTGCCGCGCGTACTCGACGGCCCGGTCGCGGTGCCCGATCCAATGCCGCGCGAAGGCTCCACCGATCACGACCAGCGCCGTAGCGGCGATCACCCATACCGCAACGGCAAAGACGTGCAGTGCAGGAAACTGCACAGGCAGACTTGCGGCCGCAGTGGCGACGATCCCGGTACCCATCACCGCGGCGAACCAATTGGGGGTGATGTGCTCGAAAGTCCTGGGATGCACAGCGGGGGTGAGGGCGGTGACGGTCATGACTTCAGCGTGCGCGTAGCCGATCACGTCCGGTAGGTACCGAAATGTTCACTACCCATAACTGGACGTTATGACTGAGTCCTCGCCGCCACGGACAGCAATTCTGCGGCAGGGCCGGTGGGGATGCGGCCGGACGGCCAGATCGCCCGCAACTCACGACGCAGAGTCAATCCTGGGATCGGTACGCGGACCAGACTTCCCGCGGCCAACTCGGGGGCGACGGCCAACGAGCTCAGCACGGCTCCGCCGATTCCCGCCCCGACGGCGGACTTGATCGCCGTCGTCGAGGAGACCTCGAGGAGCGGCGACGTCGGGCGTCCGAGACCCGCTGCAGCCACAGCGCTTTCGTAGGCCGAGCGCGTTCCCGACCCCGCCTCCCGCGTCACCAGTGCGGTGGCGACGATCTCGACGGCCGAGGGCGCGGTGACTGCCCAGGCGTGATCCGGTGCCACCACCAGTACCAGCTCGTCGGTGGCAACTGTCCGGTGGTCCAGAGCTGCAGGGACACTCGGGCTTTCGATGAAGCCGAGGTCGGCAGCGCCCGCAAGCACTCTCTGGGCGACCACTGTGGAATTGCCCGACGTGAGGCTCGGCACGATGTGGGGAACGAGCGTGTGGAGCGTGACCAGCCAACGCGGCAGAAGATACTCGGCGACAGTCTGACTCGCGGCGATCTGCACATGGCCGACGCGTTCGGCGTGCAACGTGGCGATGGCCGTCGCCAGGTCCTCGGCGGACCGCACGACCGGCGCTGCCCAACTCGCGACCAGCTCGCCGAACTCGGTCAGCACCGTTCCGCGTGCGCCTCGTTTCAGTAAAGGAGCGCCGACCCGTCGTTCCAGCGCACGGATACGCGCGCTGGCCGCGGGCTGCGACATGCCGTGCGCTCGACCCGCTCGCCCGATGCTGCCGAGCTCGGCGACCGACAGCAGCAGGTCGATGCTGGTGAGATCGGCAACGTGAGGGGGGAGCGGCACAGGGCGAGCGTACGACGACCCGAGTCAGAACTCGCTGAACAGGTCCAACTCGCCTTCGGGGTCGGTGGCCCCTTCGATGTCTTCGGGCTCGTCGTCCGAGTCCGGGGCGCGCTCGTGCAGCACCGAACCCACCAGCGCGGTGACGTCGATCGCGGCGGGATCGGGGATGGGGTGTCCCTCGACGAAGGCGAGTCGCTCGGCCGACAGGTAGGCCAGACGCACGGCCTGGACCACGAGGACGCGTCGTAGACCCTCGGAGACCTCACCGCGTTCGCGAGTGACGGCAGCCAGCCGTGAGATGGTCTCGGCGCGGCGCGCGATGCGAATGTCGGGGTGCCCGCGCTCGCGGCGGGTCTGCTCGGAGATGAGCGACCGACGCAGCGACGCGGGGAGTGCGATGGGCTCCGAGACCGGCGGAATCTTCTCGTTGAGGATCGCCTTGTGTCGCGACTTGTCGATGGCCTCGAGATACGCGGTGTACTCGTGCGCATTCAGATCACGCTCGGCCGCGCGGAATTGCTCTGCGCCGTCGGACTTCTTGAGATCCTCGTACTGCCACAGCGGCCAGATCTCGATCTCCGCGACCTCGAAGACGTCGAGGACCCGCATCGCGACCGCGTCGGTTCGCTGGTTGGTCAGATGGCGCTGCACCCGGACGCTGAGCTTCTCCTTGGTCTGCCCCACGTAGATCGGCTCACCGTCGTAATCGTAGAACGCGTAAACGCCCCATTTGGCCGCCGACCACACTCGACCCTGATCGTCCTTCTCGCTCAGCACTTCTCGTAGTGCGGTGCGAAAGGACTGGACGTCGTCCGCGGGAAGGGTGCTCTTGCGCGGCGCGACGGCGGACGACCGCAGCGAGGACTTACCGTGACTGGACATGCGCCGCAGCAGAATCGAACGATCCGTTGACCAGCGGCATCAGATAGTGCTCGGCCAGCCAGGCGACCACGGGAACGCACACCGCATCACCGAAACCGAAGAGCGCCTGGTTGTTTCGCAGCCCGTCGAGTGAGTACTCGCCGGCACCCATCAGGCGGGCGTATTCGAGTGGCGTCATCCACCGCACCTGCAACCGGCCGTTGCCCATCTTGACCACCGCTTGCTTGGACGAACCGCCGCGGGCGGTGCGGAGGCAACCGGAGATGTCGTCGGGGCGAGCTTCCCAGACGGCGACGCCGTTACGGGTGCGTCGGTAGGCGGTGCGGTAGCTGACCTTGCGGGCCTTCTTCAGAATCTCGATGCGCTGCAACTGAATCGGCGACAAGGACTGCACGAATGCTGCGGTACGGTCTGCATCCCACCACCGCTCGTCGCGGTAGTCCATGCGCTCGACAAGATCACCGAGGCCACTGGTCAACGGAATCGGCGGACTCGGCAAGGGTGCCCGATGGGTCAGCAACGTCGAATCGCCGTACACCGCCTGCAGCCAATCCGGCCGAAGCTCGCTGTTGGGATCGCGGGCATCGTCCGGGGGATTCTGCGCACCGACCAGGAAAAGGCGCGGACGCGACTGCGGAACGAAGCGTCGAGCATCGATGGTGAGGACATCCACGGAGTAGCCGAGTTCGTTGAGCTCCCGGACCGCTGCGGCCAGATCGTCTCCACCGTGGCTGGTAGCCAGCCCGACGACGTTCTCGAGCGTCACCACCTCGGGCCGAGCATCACCGAGCTCGCTCAACACCCGCGTGAAATGTCGAAACGTCGAAGAATTCTTACCCGCGAGCCCGGCCCGGCCGCCGGCCAACGACAGATCGGTGCACGGAAACGACGCCCACGCCAACGACAGACCCTCGGGCAGATCGTCTCCTCGGGTGCGTGCGACATCGCCGAGCTGAAAATGGCCGGCATCGTCACCGAAGTGCTGGCGGTACATGTGATGCTTGTCGCGCTCGATGTCGTTGGCCCACGAGACCTCGAAACCGGCCTGCTCCAAACCCATTCGCACCAGGCCGATACCGGCGAAGAACTCCGCGACAGTGTGGATCCGACCGAGCGCAGGTGCCGAAGAACCACCCGGCACCACAGTCAACTTCGGCATGCACCCAGGCTAGTACAGAGCGCCGACAAGCTTGGTTATGCAGTGGTCGCCAGCGCCGCAGCCAAGCCGAACGCCACCGCCAGCAGGCAGATGTGCGCTGCGGCTCGGCCCACCGAGTGCTCGACGGTGGATCGGTGCGCGGCGACGGTGGGTAACCACGTCCCACGGATTCGGTGAGCGGAGGCGATCAGGATCACCGTGACGAGAAGCTTCGCGAGAACGATTCGGCCGTAACCGGTCTCGACCACGGCAGAAAGGCTGTCCAGCTTCAGGACCGCGTCGAGCACCCCGGTGGTGGCAACCCCGACGACGCACCAGAACGCGACTCGCGAATAGACCGGCAACAGCGTCGCCCACGCGGATTTGCTCCGTAGGCTCAGCGCCATCGCACCCAGGACGCCGAGCCACACCGACGCGCACACCACATGCACGGCGACGGCAAAAGAGCCGAACGTGAACTGAGACATGTGCCCGGTGATCGGCCGAGCGACCAGCGCAAGGGATGCCAGCACGACCACCGGGATCGGTGACCAGCTCGCCCTCAGCCGATACCCGGCCACCCCGATGGCGCACAGGGCGAGCGTCAGGATCACCGTCGCAGAACCCAGACGGCCCACCGAGATCGAGGTGGCGAACGTGGCGAAAGCGCTGGGCGACAGGGTCAGTGGCGTGCGACCGGCAGAATCTGCTGCCGCGGCGGCGAGCAGAACGAACTCGGCCACCGCCCACAGCCCCGACAGGTAGCCGATCGCGCGCCACATCACCGGCGGGTCCACGGCGGGGCGTCGGGAATCGGAACTGGCGTCCAGGACGGCGAGAACCCCGAACCCCAACACCACCGAACCCGACGCCACCGCGATCACCCGTAGCCACGACGACCCACCGGGAAAGGTGGGATACGCCAGCGCGAATGCCGCCGCGACCCCCACCAGCGCCGCAGCTGCGGCGGCGAGTACCAGCCGAACACTTCTCTCGCCCACCGCAGCCACGTCGGTGCTACTTCCGCGTCTTGGGCTTACGGAGTGCGAACCCCAATGCCCCGGCGAAGGCCAGAACCGCCACGGCGATCAGCGCGATGCGACCGTAGCCGCCGAGGAACGAGCCCTCGGACTCCTCTGCGCTTCCCGACGCGTCGGCGGGTGCCCCTGGTGTCCCTGACCCCTCCTGCGTCAGCGTGAACGACGCTGTGCCGCTGACCGGATGGCCATCGGCCGAGGTGATGCGATACGCGAGGGTGTACTCGCCGACCGGCCCCAGTTCACCGACGTCGACGACGACGCTCTGGCCCTCGATGCGTGCATCACCCTTCGACCAGATGTTGCCGTCGGGCCCGACGACGTTGAGCGTGGCGAACTGCGACTGCGGCACCTCGTTGAACGACACGGACGCCGTCGCCGAAGACGAGTCCAGGGAGGAACCGTCGGCCGGGCTGTAGCCGGTGACCTGCGAGTGCGCCGAGGCGATCGGTGCCGCGATCAACAGCATCAGCAGTGCTGCGACCGAGACGACCAGCGCCCTCGTTGACAAGACCAGCGATCTCATGAGCGCCGCGCCCTGATCGTTGCACCGATGCCAAGACCTGCACCGACGGCACCGAGCACGAGTCCGACGCCGGCGAGCCAGCGGGCGGTGTTGTCCTCCGACGACGTCGACGCCTCGGTCGTCGTGGTGGTCTCGCTGTGGGCGCTGCCGTGCGCATCACCACTGCCGGCCGCGGCGAGAGTCAGGGTGGGAGCGGGCAATTCGGGCTCGCTACCGTCCTCGGTCATCGGCTCGTTCCAGTCGACGACCTCACCGTCGGTGTAGGTCTGGGTGGCCGGGAACGAGACGGTCTCCTGCTCGGGCAGCGGGCCCGCCGAGAGCAGGAACTGCTGGAACTGGCCTGGCCCGACCTCGGAACCGGGGTTCGCCGTCCACGTCACCGACACCGCGAGATCGGCGGAGTCCTTCTCGACGGTGGACGTCCAGCCCGGAACGGGCTGTGTGCGAGCGGAATTGAGGCCGGGGAGGGTCACCTTGACCGAACTGGTCGAGGCGGTATCGGACTCGGTGGGAACGCGGAACGTCAGCACCGAGTAGCCGCCCTGCGCGGCGTCGGGAGCGGAGACGACGACGTGCGCGGACGCTGCGCCTGCGCCGATCAGCAGTGCGCCGACGGTGGCTCCCGAGACGAACAGGGCACGGGAAAGAGAGCTCTTCATGGGTTGGGTCATTTCTGTGCAGAGAAGCGGAACAAGGATGTCGGTCAGAACGCCGACCGCGAGTGGAGCCCGCGGAACGAGCAAGACGACACCGGGGGCCCGCGACGAGAGATGACCCAGTCGAGAGCGGCGCCGTCTACCGACGGAACCGCGACGGACATGGACACGCGACCGACGGCGGAACCGTCGGGCAGGGGAGTGAGGAGCGCAAGAATCGCTCGGACGATGGACGTGATCGGGCCGTAGAGGCGCTCGGCCGCGGCGATCATCAGGCCGGTGACGACCGAGGCGGCCGCGTGAAAGGCGATCATCGCTGTGCTGGGCAACAGTGAATGCGCGTGCATCTCCGCTGCACTGCCGAGGCTCAGCGCGATGTGGGCGACGAGTTGTCCGCCCAGCAGAGCGGGAAGCAGCAGGACGGTCGAACGTCTGGGCAGGGCCGTCATGGCACCCACCCCGATGCTGACGACGACAAGCAGAGCCAGTGCGGAACCGTCGGGCCAACCGCCGTCGGCCATGCCGTGAGCGGCGACTGCGAGCGCCGCGGTGACGATACCGACAGCTCCGCCGCGAAGCGGGGCGGCAGAGCTGTCGGTCATCGGTTGTGCAGGGTTCAGCGCACGCCGAGGCGGGCGAGCAGATCGGCCTCGATGCCGTCGAGCTCTGCGGAGATCGCGGCGTGCGCGGTCTTGCGGCGAGCGGGCGGCATCTGCTCGGATGCGCGGACGGCGGTGGTCAGATCGTCCAGACGCTCGCTGATCGCGGCACCGAAGCTCTTGGTCTCGGGATCGGAGTGGCGCGCACCGATGGTGTCGAGCGATTTCTCGGCACCGGCGATGCGGGCACTGAGCTTTCCGCCGTGGCCGGTGTATTCGCTGAGCTGGTCGGGAGCGACACCGAGCTGCTGTGCCTTGCGGCTGTCCAGCTGCGCGCGAACGACCGTCGCACCGCGGTAGAGGATGGGAGCCAGCACCGGAATCAGCAGTCGAGCGATGCCGAGGTACTTGCGGATCTGAGCCACGCTGAGCGTTCCCTGCACCGCGGCCTTCTGCTGCGCCTTGAGCGCGGAGACCTGGGCCTTCTCGACGTTCTTCTGCGACTTCGCCTCCACAGCGCTGAGCTTGCGCTGCGCCTTGGCGATCGACTTCAACTGCTTGCGCTCGTTCTTCGCGCCCAGCTTCGCTTCGAGTGTTGCCTTGTGCTTGAGCGCCTTGGCCTCTGCCTTGCGAGTGGCTCGACCCTTACGCTTGCGGAACAAACCCATCGAAAAGGCTCCTGACGTGTGCTGCTAGGCGGGACAGTGCGTTACCCACACCCTATCGGGCGCTGATCTGTGCAGGCTGTCGGAGGGCTGACCTAGTGTCTAACAGTGTGAACGGTCAACGAGGCGCGGCAGCCACATCTCCTGTGCCCGTGCTGCTCGATGCCGGATCGTTGACGCGGTGCAGGCATCGGCTCTATCTCGACACCGCGTACGGATCGTTGCTGCGCGGTGAACCCGAGAACCCAGGGGTGCGGCAGCGTCGAGAAGCAGCTCAGGCTCACCGCGAGAACGTCCGTGCGCAGTTGGCGGTCGGCGATTCGATGCGGTGGATCGAGATCGACGAACCCACCGCCCGAGAGGCGGCCGACGCGACCGTCGCCGCCTGCCGGGCCGGCGTGGAACGCATCTGGAACGCGGTATTGCCCCTCGAACGCGACACCGGTCGACGCGGGCGCAGCGAATTGCTCATCCGTGACGCGGCGGGCGGATACATCCCGGTGATCGCCGTCAACCACAAGGTCACCGACCCCGGCCGTGGGGCGCGCACCACCCCGCTCGACCAGTGGTCTCCGGCGATCGACGAGACTCGAAAGGTGCGCAGTCAGCTGCGCGATCAACTCCGGCTCGCGCACCTGTATCGGATGCTCGCGCACGAGGGCCTGGCCACGGCCACACCCGTCGGCGGCGCAGTGGGCTACAAGGGTGAATGCATGCTGGTGCACGATCTCACGACGGTCCTCGACGAGTACGACACCCGCTTCGCGGACCGGCTCGCGGTGGCCCAGGGCGTCGCGTTCACCGTGCCCTCCCAGGTGAGCGAATGTCGTTCGTGTGCATGGTGGTTCGACTGCAAGCCGCAACTCGAAGCCGTTCGGGACGTCTCGCTTGTCGCCTCCGGGTCCCGCGCCGAGGTGTTGCGCAGCGCGGGCGTGCGCACCATCGACGAGTTGGCGCAGTGGACCGGCCCGGCTCCCGAGGAGTGGCCGTTCGGCAACTTCGACGACGCCGTGTCCGCCGCGCTGGCCTGGCGAGCGGACGTGCCGCTGCTCCGGCGCTCGGAGACCGTCTCGGTGCATCGCGCCGACGTCGAGGTGGACGTGGACATGGAGAGCTACCAGGAACACGGCGCGTATCTGTGGGGCACGCTGCTCACCGAGGCAGGCGGCCCGCCGCCGTCGTATCGGGGTTTCGTCACGTGGGATCCGCTGCCGACCGTCGACGAGGGACGCTCGTTTGCGGTGTTCTGGAACTGGTTGATGGACACCAGGGCCGACGCGGCTGCGCGCGGCAAAACCTTTGCCGCCTATTGCTATTCGCGACAGGCGGAAGACAAGTGGCTGCTCGACTCGGCTCGCCGTTTCGCGGACGTTCCCGGGGTTCCCACCGAGGCGCAGATTCGCGAGTTCATCGACAGCGAGCAGTGGGTGGACATCTACCAGGCCGTGAGCGATCAGTTCATCTGCCCGAACGGCAAGGGACTGAAAAAGATTGCGCCTGTCGCAGGATTTTCGTGGCGAGACGACGAAGCCGGCGGCGAGGCGTCGATGGGGTGGTACCGGGAAGCCGTCGGATACGACGCCGAGCCCGACCACACGCAGCGCGAGCGACTGCTCGTCTACAACGAGGACGACGTTCTGGCGACGAAAGTGTTGCGCGAGTGGATGTCCGACCGCGCGGAAAAGGAAATCCCGACGGTGGCGGACCTGCGCGCTCGCGCGTGACCCCGCCTCGATCGGCGGGGCCACGCGCCAGTGGTCAGTGATTAACGCGGAGCCATGCGGATTGCGCCGTCCATGCGGATGGTCTCACCGTTGAGGTAATCGTGCTCGGCGATCATCTGGACCAGCTGCGCGTACTCGCTGGGCTGCGCCAGACGTGAGGGGAACGGCACCGACGCCTCGAGGCCCTGACGGTATTCCTCGGTGACGCCTGCCAGCATCGGGGTGTCGACGATGCCGGGGGCGATGGTGTTGACGCGGATGCCGACCTGCGCCAGGTCGCGAGCTGCGGTGATGGTCATCGCGTGCACGCCGCCCTTGGAGGCGGTGTAGGCGATCTGACCGATCTGGCCCTCGAACGCCGCGACCGAGGCCGTGTTGATGACGACGCCGCGCTGGCCCGCATCGTCGACGGTCGACTGCGACTGCATCCGGTTCGCGGCCAGGCGCATCACGTTGAACGTGCCGAGCAGGTTGATGGTGATGACGGTGCGGAACAGCTCGAGATCGTGCGGTCCCTTCTTGGACAGAATGCGGCCCGCCCAGCCGACGCCTGCACAGTTGACGACGATGCGCAGCGGCACACCGGATGCGACGATCGTGTCCAGTGCGGCCTCGACCTCGGCCTCGCTGGTGACGTCCGCGGGGAGCAGCGTCACCCCTGCCGGGACGCTGTCTCCGGCACGCTCGATGGACTGCGGCAGATCGAGACCGAAGACGGTGACGCCCGCGGCGGCCAGACGTGCGGCCGTTGCGGCACCGAGGCCCGATGCCCCGCCGGTGACAAGTGCTGCTGTTCCTGAAATCTCCACGTCGTACGATCCCCTTCGCTCACGGTGGCGGGCCGCGGCACAGGCTGCGACCTCGTAGTCGCTTGCACCATAACCGGCGGGGCACCTCACCCGCCCTCAGGCACCCTGGAGTGGGGCCTACTTGATACCGCTGCGCGCGAATCCGGCGATGAAGTATTTTTGGAAGAACAGAAACAGCAACGCCATCGGCACGACGTTGATCAGCGCGAACGCCATCGTGGCACCGTAGTCACTGTTCGCCTGGCCTTGCAGGTACAGCAGGCCGATCGGCAGTGTGAACAGCTCGTTCTCACGCAGCGCGATCAGTGGCCACGCGAAGTCGTTCCACGATTGCAGCAGACTCATGAAGGCGAGGACGGCGATGAGCGGTCCCGACAAGGGCAGCACGACGCGTCGGAAGATCTGCCAATGCCCGGCACCGTCGAGTCGGGCCGCCTCGAGCAGCTCACGGGGAATGCCGAGCATGAACTGGCGCGCGAGGAACAGCCCGAACGCCGACGCCGAACTCGGCAGGATCACCGCCCAGTACGTGCCGTACAGGCCGAGCCCCACCACGATGCGGAACAGCGCCACCATGATCACCTGCACGGGCAGTACCAACGTTGCCAGCGCAATGAAGAACAGCGGCGTCGAGAATCGGAACTTCAAGTGCGCGAACGCATATCCCGCGAGCAGACTCGTCACCACGGTGATGATCGTAACCACGACGGCAATGGCGATCGAGTTGCCCAGCCACGTCGCGACCGGGAACGAGTCGAACACGCGGGTGACGTTCTCCCACGTCACCTGGCGCGGCCACAGCCGTAGCTCACCCCCGCCCAGCAATTCCCCGCGAGTCGAGAACGCCACGGCCAGCATCCAATACAGCGGTGCGACGGTGATCAGGCCGATGACGGCGATGATCACGGTGCGCAGGACCAGTGCGCGGCGAGCGGACGCGTTTCTCGGCCCGCTCATTCGACCAGATCCTTCGTTCGGCTCGCGCGCCATTGCGCGGCGGCGAAGGTGAGGGCGAACAGGAACAGCACCATGCCGATCGATGCGGCGTAGCCCTGATCGCGGGTGACGAAGCCCGTCTCGTAGGCGTAGGTGACCAGGACCGAGGTCGCCCCGCCCGGTCCGCCGCCGGTGAGGACGAAGACCAGATCGAACACCTGGAACGAGTAGATGACGTTGAGCACCAGCAGGAAGAACGACGTGGGACCCAGCAGCGGCACCGTCACGTTGCGGAAGCGTTGGAATGCGTTCGCGCCGTCCAGCCGGGCTGCCTCGTGCAGGTCGGGACCGAGACCTTGAAGACCGGCCAGGTAGATCAGCATGTTCAACCCGGTGCGCCACCACACAGTGGCGATGACGATCGACGCGAAAGCCGGCCCGGGGGAGGACTGCCAGTCGATAGCAGGCAGCCCGAGGAAACCGATGAGATTGTTCAGCACGCCCGAGTTCTGGTCGAACACCAGAATGCCGATCAGTCCGGTGGCCACGCCCGAGACGGCCATCGGCAGGATCACCAGTGAGCGCCACAGCGGCCGCGCCGGCAACGCGGAATTGAGCAGTACCGCAGCGATCAGACCGAACAGCATCGACAGCGGAGTGACCAACGCCGTGAACAGCAGCGTGTTGATCAGCGCCCGCCAGAACAGCGGATCATCCACCAGGCGAGCGTAATTGGCTGCCCCGACGAATTCGCCCGCACCGAAGCCGTCTGTCTGCTGCAGGCTGACGACAAACGCGGCGACGAGAGGGACGAGGACGAACACGGCCAACAGTGCATAGCTGGGGGCCAGGAATCCGGCGGCCGCGAACGCTTCTTTCCTGGCCCCGGCGCGTTTGGTCTTCGCTCGTACTACAGCCGTCATGCGCCGGTGACCCCGGCGATTCCGCTCTGCAACGCCGAGACGGTGGCAGCGGCATCCTGCGAACCGGCGAACGCAAGATCGAGCTGCTCCTTCAGAACCGGAATGATCGCCGACATCGACGGCGACGCCACCTGAGCGGCATCCTGCGGCTGCACCGTAGTGGCCTGAGCTGCGAAGATCGGGGCCAGCTCCGACCGGATATCGAACTCGAGGTCGGAGTTGAGCAGATCGGTACGCGTCGGCAGCAACGAGGCGGCCCTGCAGAAGTTGCGCATCTGTTCCTGCTGGGTGACGAACTCCAGGAACGACGCCGCCAGTTCCGGCTGCGAGGTCTGCGACGTCGCGACGAGTGCGTTGCCACCGAAGTCGCCGCCGCCCCGGCGATCTCGGGGAGCGTAGGTTGCCGTCCAATCGAAACTGGCCGTCGCATCGGCGTCGGGCAATTGGAACGCACCCGACCACACCATCGCCACCGATTGCGAGAACCACGCCTCGCTGGCGTAACTCGACGACGCGATGGTGTTGTTCGCCGGCACGTAGCCGTTCGAGAAGAACGACGAAGAGAATTCGACGGCTCGGCGCGCCTCGTCGGAGTCGATCAGGGGAGTCTTCTGGTCCTCGGCCAGGAAGGACCCGCCGGCCTGGAACAGCAGACTCAACCAGCGGGTGACACCGTTACCCTGCCAGTTGTAGGCCCACGGGTACATGTCGGCCGGCAGCGAGGAACGCAGTCGATCGCCGATCGACGCCAACTCGTCCCACGTCCAGGCGTCGTCCAGGCTTGTCGGAACCGAGTCGATACCGGCCTGCGACAACAGGTTTCGGTTCACCAGAATTGCGGAAGTATCGGTGTGGTGCGGTAGGCCGTAGGGGATTCCGCCGTTCTGCACTGCGGCCCACGCTGTGGGCGTGAACTGATCCCGCGTGTCCGACGCCAACAGCGGCGACAGATCCAGCAGTTGGCCTCGGCCGGCATATGCACCGAACGTGTAATACGGGACGCGGAAGATGTCGGGTGGATTGCCCGCCTGCAGCTGGGCGTCGATGTTGGTGAACATCTGCTCGTACGGCACCGCGTTGAGGGTGATCGTCGTCCCGGGATTGGTCGCCTCGAACGCGCTGATCGAGTCCCGGAAGCCGGCCAGCTCGGCATCGGTACCCCAGGTGGTGAACGTGAGTGTGCCCTCGGTCTGCTGCGACGGGCTGGATCTGACGAAGCCGCATCCGGCCAACAGCAACGGTACTGCGGCAGCACCGGATCCGATCAGAAACGAGCGACGATCGAGTGCCATGAAAGATCTCCGTTCACCGGCTGCAGCTGTACAGACCGACTGGTCCGCCGCAGAGTAGCCAGGGGAGCAGCGGTCCAAACCACTGTTCAGCGCCGGACGTGACCGGTTTCGTCGTACTCGACGCGGTGCGCACCGTCGCCCAGGTCGTCGAGCAGAATCGTCGCCGCCGCCGTCCGACCGGGCGGTAGAAGGCGGACCGTGACCGCGCCCGCCTCGGCGGCATCGAGAGCACCCGACGCGGCGGCCACGATGCGTTCACGGGCGTCGTCGTCGAGTACGTCCGGGGATCGGTCGTCGAGCATCATCACCTCCACCCCGCGGGCCCGAGCGGACCTGGCGGCGCGAGCGAGATCGGGTCGCACCAGACCGCGGGCGCGGAGGGAATCGCGGAGCTCGGCTTCGAGGAGTCGACACGCGAGGATTTCCTCCTCGGTGGGATCGGGACCGTCGGCGATGCGCTGCAGCAACGGACGGGCCAACGCGTCGAGACTGGCCAGGCGAGCGTCGCGTTCCTCGAGCACGGCCGCCGCCGCGGCCTGGGACGCGATACGCACCGTCGACTGCTTGCGCAGCTCGAAAATTGCGGCGGCCAAGGGACGAATGGTGAAGGCGAAGAACGTCGCCATCAACAGCGGCGCGATGTTGATCGCGCTGAACGAGAGCCCGTACAGAAATCCCTGACCCGTCACCACCGCCCACCCGATGGCCACCGACATGGTCAGTGCCAGCCCGAGCCACGCGGCCGGGGTCCGGCCGCGGACACACATGAAGGTGTAGATCACCACCGACATCCCCAGGGGCCACGTTTGCAAGCTTCCGGTCAGCGGCACCGGCAGGACGGCGAAGACCAGAGCGGCTGCCACCGGGCCCGATACGGTCATCAGTGCGGTCGACCGCGCGGTCAGTGGGTCACCCGGTGCCCGGAGCAGCAGGATGACCGCGGCCGAGAGCACGAGCACCGCTGCGTATTCGGGCCACACTGCGGACACCCCGGTCAGGGTTGCGGATGCGCACACCAGGCACGCGAGGACGAAGAAACCGGCCACCGCATACGCCGCCGCCGACCTCATCGACAGCAGGTCGCGGATGTCTTGGCCGTTCAACGCTTCCACCCCAATCGCACGGTGGTGCCTGCGGTGGAGGATTCGATCTCGGCCGACCCGCCGTCGAGTTGACGCATCCGGCCTTCGATGCTGACGGCGACGCCGAGTCGGTGGGGCGGCACCGAACGTCGATCGAAGCCGATGCCGTTGTCCTGAACGGTGACCTGCAACGTCGACGGTGCCAGCCGGGCGGAGACCGACCGTTCCGATGCCTGTGCGTGAATCAGACTGTTGCGCAAAGCCTCTGCCAGTGCAGCGGCGATGGCGCGTACCGTCTCGGCCGGGTAGTGCTCTGTCCGCTCGAGCGCGCCCTCGTGCACGGTGAAGTCGATCGACTCGTCCACTGTCGTTGCTGCAGAACGAAGCTGAGCCAGAGTCTCGTCGGCCGAGAACGTCTCGGAGACGGTGCCGGTGGTCAGGTCATCGAGATGCAGCAGAGTCGAGCGCGCCTGACGCGCCAGGCTGGGCGTGCGGCCATGGCGGGCAACAGCCAGCAGCGAAGACATGACCTCGTCGTGGATCAGCGCGTCGAATCGTTCGCGCTCGACCTCACGCGCGGTGGCCGCGGCCGCCCGGGCTGCGTCGTCGTGTGTCGTCGAGATCGTCGCGTCGAGAATGCGTCCGGTGCGTACCGCGGCGAGTGTGGCGGCCACGAACACCGTGCAGAACATCATCGCGAAGAAGATCTCCGCAATGATGTTGCTGCGGGGGAACGGTTCTCGCACAGCCTGGTTGGCCAGCTGCACAAGAACGACGCTGACGCTCATGTGGATGAACGCCGGGACGGGGTGCCACACCGTGGCGGCGGCGAGTGCCGCCAAGCCGGGAAATACCGAGAGAAACGTCCCGGCTTGATCGAACGTCTCGCCGTCCCAAGCCACCCACCACAGCAGGGCCATGATCGGGAACGCCAACGCGGCCACGGAACCGGCAATGCGAATGACCCCGATGCTCGGGTGAAAGGTGGAGGCCGCGAACGCGAATCCGGTGCCGAACACGACCGCAACGGTGACCGGAGTCCACCAACCGGGAACCACCTCGCTGCTCCGTGCGATATCCGGGATCAACAGCAGCAGATAGATGAGATAGCCGGTACCGACGAAACGGCCGAAGATTCTGATCAGCCGGTCGGTCGAGTGGTGCGCCGCGTCGGTCGTACTCACCTGCTGCTCGTTGTTCATGCACCCCTCCCGGGAGAGGAGTGTAAACCAAGGTCAGGCGTGTTCGGTGCTGGTCTGCTGTGCCGATTCCCGCGCTGCCTTGATGCGGGAGCGTCGAACGAAGACGGCGACGACGACGGCGGAGATCGCGACGACTGCTCCGGCAGCGATGTAGGGAGCTGCGGTGCCGGGCATCAGGCCCTCGAAGAACAGGACGGCACCGAAGACGAAGAACAGGATGGCCGCGCCGTACTGGATCATGCGCTCCGGCAGGTGCTTTCCGAGTACCGCGCCGACCACGATGGCGAGTGCATCGGCAGCGACCATGCCGACGGTGGAGCCGATCCACACGCCCACCCAGTCGTTGTCGGCGGCGAGAGTGACGGTGGCCAGCATCGTCTTGTCGCCGAGCTCGGCCAGGAAGAACGCCGACGCGATCGCGAGGAATGCGGATTTGGTGACCCGGGAGGCCTTCGCGCCCTCGTCGTCGGACAGGGAGTCGCCGCGTAGCGTCCAGAGACCGAAGATGACGAACGCGATGCCGCCGACGATGGAGATCGCCTCGGTGGGAATCGATACACCGAGGAAGTGGCCGACCGCGACCGAGACCAGGTGCACCACGGTGGTGGCAACGGTGATGCCGCCGATGACGACGTACCACTTGTAGCGCAGGGCGAATGTCATGGCCATGAGTTGGGACTTGTCACCCAGCTCGGCGACGAAAATGACAGCGAAACTCAACAGTAATGCGGACAGCACAGCGGACTCCTCGGTCGTCGATAGGACCGAAGGTCTCGCCCACCGGAACTGGCCGGTTCAGGTGCCGGGTTGCATTCGAGCAACCAGTATGTCGACACGGTGATTGGGGGCTACTCCCCTTCGCTGCACACGACTGTAGGGGTGTCGTCGCGAAATGTCCAATGCGACAATAAGTTTGGGTTCCCGAAAATTCGTGTGCGGACAGCGGTCAGGATGCGAGGAGCATCGCCAAAACTGCGGTGTCGGGATCGCTGATGGGATCGAGACCCACCCGGCTGACCATCGAGGTCACGGTGCCGTCGGATTCGGCCTCCACCCAGGCCGCCCGATGGTCGAGTCCGAGATGTGGAAGGCCGGGGAGCAGAACGCAGCCGGACGCCGCGCCGACACATTCCGGGAGCGTCGGTGTCGTCTCCGACGGTGGATGCAGCATCAGCAAGGCGGCAGGTTGATGCGCGGCGAACCGTCCGGGAGCCAACGCGAAGTCACCGATCACCGGACCCTCGGCGACGACCAAGCCGACCGTTCCCGGCGCGGGGTCGTCGGGCAATTCCTCACGCACCCCGAACACCGTCGACGTCGCCAACAGGCCCGGCATCGAGGCCACCCGCACAGCGAGGGCCAGAAACTGGGCCCATTCCTTGGTGGTGTCCGGCCAGCGGCCGGAAACAACGAATCCGCGCAGCAGACCGGCGGCATGAAACGGTGAAACACCGATGAGATCTCGCTCGTCCATCTCGATCGTTCCTCCCAGACAGGTACAGGGCTCGAAGCCGGGTACACGACGTTGGGTAGGAAGAGAATGACGCGAAAACGGCTGGCACACAAGATGGGGAGAGTGCCAGCGAACTCCCTTCGAAGCGTGAATGGACCACTGCACCCGTCTGAGCGGGGCAGTGGTCCATCGACGCTGTCGGTGAAGCGGGTGGTGCGAGGACCTACGGGAAGATCAGACCCGGGGTCTTCGACGTCGCGGCCTCGAAGCGAGCCTGGACGTCGGCCCAGTTGACGACGTTCCAGAACGCCTTCACGTAATCTGCCTTGACGTTCTTGTACTGCAGGTAGAAGGCGTGCTCCCACATGTCGACCTGGAGCAGCGGGATGATGCCGAGCGGCACGTTGGCCTGCTGATCGTAGAGCTGGAAGGTGAGCAGCTTCTTGCCCAGCGAGTCGTAGCCCAGAACTGCCCAGCCGGAGCCCTGCAGGCCGTTGGCGGCAGCGGTGAACTGTGCGCGGAACTTGTCGAACGAACCGAACTGGTCGTCGATTGCGGCAGCGAGCTCACCCTCGGGCTTGTCGCCACCGTTGGGCGAGAGGTTCTTCCACCAGATGGAGTGGTTGACGTGGCCACCGAGGTGGAACGCGAGGTTCTTCTCCAGCAGGAAAATGGCTGCATGATCGTCGTTGTCACGCGCGGCGGCGAGCTTTTCGACCGCGGTGTTCGCGCCTGCGACGTAGGTCGCGTGATGCTTGGAATGGTGAAGCTCGTTGATCTCGCCCGAGATGTGCGGCTCGAGGGCGGAGTAATCGAAATCAAGGTCGGGCAAGGTGTACTCGGACACGTGGTTCCCTTCTCTAACGACGCCGTACCCATCGTGTGATGCGGGCACGTTCGTCCTACTGCGGATCTTTCGTAGGGTTCAACCCAATCTCATTCCTACCCCCAGTGCAACAGTTGTAACCGAGATGCTTTTCTCGGAATAAATTCGTGTGAACGAGACAGGCAAATAATTCGGCTGTGAATCTGCTCCGAATATCACGAATCAGTTGCGGAGCGGCGGCGGATTGGTCCTACAGATGAACGGAACCTAAACTCGCGGGTGTGGAAGGGGACCGACCGAGCCAGAACACGGTCGACAAGTCCGCCGCCACGCAGCCGGTCGACGCGCCCCGAGTCCAGATGGACGGTGCCGACCTCCTCCGCGTCATCGCCGTCCTCGCGGTGCTGTACTCACACATCTCGTTCTATCTGCTCGACGACATCGGCGGTGGCTGGTGGATGATCGACGTCGTCAACACCGTCCTCATCGAGGACGCGGGCCTCAACATGCACCTCTCGTTCGTCGGAGTCAGCATCTTCATGCTGCTCACCGGCCTGCTGATCACCCGATCCGCCATGCGGCAATCGCGTCGGGACTTCATGGTCGCGCGTCTCGCCCGCCTCGTCCCGGCGCTCTGGTTCGCCGTCGCCATGGCGGTCATCCTGGTCAAACTCGGCCTCAACGGAATGTTCAGCGGCCAACCCGGCATCACCAACGGCGAAGCGTTCCTCAGCTTCTTCCTCGGCGGCTTCTTCCTGCGACCGGAAGTCGCCGTCCTCGGCGTCACCTGGACCCTCGTCGTCCAGATCGTGTTCTACCTCTACTGCATCTCGATGCGCGGAACGCTGAACACCAGACCCATCGTGGTGCCACTCGTCGGAGCTGCACTGTGCGCCCTGGTGATCGTCTACAACCTCTACCTACCGCAGCCCTACACAGTCCCGTTCCTGACCAAGGTCGCGGGCGTACTCCCCACGCTGTTCCTCGGCCAGATCGCCTACCTCGGATGGGCGCGACTGATCGCCTGGCGATGGGTCGTCGTCGGCGTCATCGCCCAGATCGAAGTGATCCGACTCGCCATCGAAGTCCACACCTTCTGGATGGGCGACACCTACCTCTGGACACTGCTCGTCGTCACCGGAACCGTCCTGATACTCGCCCGATACAACGGACCCATCACCCGCTGGCCCGTCATCCGATGGATCGGCACCCGGAGCTACGCGATCTACCTGATCCACACCCTCGTGCTCTACCGCATCTACGCAACCGTCGAACCGCACCTGGGCCCCAGCGCCGCCGTCCTGGCATTCCTGGCCGGCACGGCCCTGCTCGCCGAAATCATGTACCGATGGATCGAACTGCCCGCGGCACGACATATCAGCACTAACTACGCCCGCCTGCGCGCCCGATCCGCCACCTGACCGAGCCCCCTGGGTACTCAATGTGACATTCAGTGGACTTTTGGGCAGTCAATGTCACGTTGAGTGGACTCGGGGGGCGGGATTCGGCGGGGGTCAGAGCTGCGGGAGAACTTCGGATGCGACGAGTTCGAGGTGATCGAGGTCGGTGAGGTCCATGGTCTGCAGGTACACGCGGGTGGCTCCGACAGCTCCGAAGCGACCGATTTTGTCGACGAGTTCGGCGGGGCTTCCTGCGGCACCGTTCTCGCGTAGTTCGGATACCTCGCGGCCGATGGCAGCGGCACGGCGTGTGATTTCTTCTTCGGTGCGGCCGCAGCAGAGGACGAGGGCGTTGGAGTAGACGAGGGAGTCCGGGTCGCGATCGGCTGCTGAGCAGGCTGCGCGGACGCGACCGAACTGTGTCTCGGTGTCGGCCAGCGAGGCGAAGGGGATGTTGAACTCGTCGGCGTATTTCGCAGCGAGTGCCGGGGTGCGCTTCTTTCCGCCGCCACCGATGACGATGGGCGGGTGGGGTGTCTGCACCGGCTTCGGGAGCGCGGGGGAGTCGCTGACGGGGTAATGCGTGCCCGCGTGCGAGAACGTCTCGCCGACGGGGGTGTCCCAGAGTCCGGTGATGACGGCGAGTTGCTCCTCGAGCCGATCGAAACGCTCACCGAGCGGAGGGAACGGGATGCCGTAGGCCTTGTGCTCGTCCTCGAACCAGCCGGCACCGAGGCCGAGGTCGACGCGACCACCGCTCATGGCGTCGACCTGGGCGACGCTGATGGCCAGGGGCCCCGGGTAGCGGAAGGTCGCGGAGGTGACGAGGGTGCCGAGCCGAATGGTCGAGGTCTCGCGGGCCAGCCCGGCCAGGGTGATCCACGCGTCGGTGGGCCCTGGACCGCCGTCACCGCTCATCGCGAGGTAGTGGTCGGATCGGAAGAATGCGCCGTAGCCGAACTCCTCGGCAGCTTTCGCGACGCGGAGCAGTTCGTCGTACGTGGCACCCTGTTGCGGTTCGGTGAAGACGCGTAGCTCGATGGACGGGAGGGGAGCCTGCGGAACGACCTGCGGTGGGTTAGTCATGTTCGCCAGCCTAAACAGCGGCTTCGCAGGACCGCAGACGATGGCTGTGTCAAATCACCATCGATCCACAGGCCGAGTTGGTACTCGATACACCGGGGGACCGACTCGACGCTCTGACCTGTGGATAGAAACCGGCACAGACCCCGATTCTGTGGATCGATCTGTGGATACTGTGGATAACTTCTGTGACTGCAGTGATGTAGGTCATAGCGCGGTGGCGCTTCGGTCGCGAGGACACGGGTGGCAGCCCCGCGCGGACGCGTGACAAGATCGAGGTGTGTCGCATCCCGAGCAGTCGCCTGCCGTCACCGTCGATCGCCTGCCGGTGCCGTTCCCTACGACGGCCATCCTGCTCGACGTGCGCGAGGACGACGAGTGGCAGGCCGGACACGCTCCGGACGCAGTGCACATCCCGATGGGCGACATTCCGTCCCGCGCCGGTGAGGTCGACAACCAATCCGAGGTGTACGTGGTCTGCAAAGCCGGTGGTCGCTCGGCTCGCGTCGTCGAATATCTCAACCGCGTGGGCTACGACGCGATCAACGTCGACGGTGGGATGCTCGCCTGGCAGGCCGCTGGTCGACCGATCCAGAGCGAGAACGACGCCCACGAAGCGAGAATCATCTAGATGTCGGCACCGCAGGGGCGCGCTCAGGCGTTCCAGGTCTGTGCCCGCTGCAGCACCCGTTGGGCTGTCGGCGCACGGCCTGGCACCTGGTGCCCCCGCTGCCATGGCGTGCTGCTCTCGCCGGTGTCCACCAGGGCACCCGCGCAGGGCGCCCGAAACTTCCGATGGGTAGCCCGTCCGGCGACCTCGTCGACGAAAGCCGCACGCCGCGGCCGATCCGTAGCACCGACCCCGACGCAGCACTACGCCTCGACGCCCACCTGGGGATTACGCGACATCCCGCGCGATCCCGAGGCCGATCGCCGCGTCGGTCGCGTCGAGCGGTACGCCGGGAACGCGCAGAACCTGGTCCTCGTCACCGCGATGTTGCTGACGCTCGCCGCGTTCGCCGAAGTGTTCCGGTACGGCATCCTGCTGCACAACCGCGTGCGACTGATCTCGCCGATCACCCTCGCCGTGTCCGACGCGTTGGTGTATTTCGCCCAGGTCGGCGCGCTCGTCATCGGCCTGGCCGCGCTGATCACCTCGTCCTGCTGGCTGATCGACCAGCGCAGACTCGCCTTCACTGCCGCCGGCTCCACCGACCCGCGATCGGTGCGCCCGATGCTGCTGTTGTCGATGCTGCCTCTGGTCCGCATCGTGATGCCAGGGGTCTACCTCACCGAGGTGGTCCGTCTCCGCGGCGGTGCCGATGCCGACGTGCACCGCGAACTGACACTGGTTCGCATCTGGTGGGCTGTCTGGGCAGCGAGCAATGCACTGGTCATCGTCCAATTGCTGTGGAACCTGCGCGATTCACTTCAGGCCCGCGCCGACGGAGTTCTGCTGTCGGCATTCGTGGCACTGGTGGCCGCGGTCTCGGCCGTGCTGACCCTGGCCGTGATGCGCCGACTCGAAGGCCGCACACTGCGCGGCTCCGCGATGTCGCGTCCGACCCGCTGGGTGATCGCCACCGGCACCGCGCCGAAGTCGAACCAGCTCGAGCAAAACCAGCCCGAACAGAAGCAGCCCGAAGAGAAGCAGCCCGAACACGAATCCGAGACGGTGACGGCGTCGTGAGTCCCGATCGCCGTGGGCCACTGGTCGTCGCGCATCGAGGTGCGTCGGCGGCGAAGAAGGAACACACTCTTGCGGCCTACGACCTCGCGCTGCGCGAGGGGGCGGACGGCGTCGAATGCGATGTGCGGCTCACCAGGGACGGCCATATCGTGTGCGTGCACGATCGTCGCGTCGATCGCACCTCGAACGGCACCGGCATCGTCAGCGAGATGGACTTCGCCGATCTCGCCCGACTGAACTACGGCGACGACGACGAACCCGCCGAACTCCTGACGTTGCACGACCTCATTGCTCTCGTCCTGGACTGGACCAGCAAGCCGGTCAAACTCTTCATCGAAACCAAGCATCCCGTGCGATACGGCTCGCTGATCGAAAGCACGGTGCTCGCCGAGCTGCACAAGTTCGGCATCGGCGCGCCCGCGTCGGCCGACCACTCGCGGGCGGTCATCATGTCGTTCGCGCCCTCGGCCGTCTGGCGCGTACGGCGGTCGGCTCCGATGCTTCCGACGGTGCTCCTCGGCGACAGCTCGCACTACCTCGGTGGGGGAGCGGCGACGACCGTCGGGGCCACCGCAGTCGGCCCGTCGATTCGTGCGCTGCGCGAGCACCCGGCCATCATCGACCGCGCAGCGGCGTCCGGCCGGGCGAGCTACGTGTGGACCGTCGACGAGAAAGAGGACGTGGACCTGTGCCGCGAGCTCGGCGTCGGGTGGATCGCCACCAACCACCCCGGCCGAACGCGAGCCTGGCTCGAATCGAAGAACGTGTAGGTTTTCGGGCGTGGGTAAGAGCAAAAGAAACAGTGGACCGAAGCAGGACAGCAACCGAGCAGCGAAGCTCGCGCAGCGAGAAGCGGAACGCGCGAGCATCGAATCGGCGTCGGCTCGCCCGTTCGAAGGCCTCGCCGCCGAATGCGACCTGGTAGCGCTGCGCGAGTTCGTCCCGTCGGCGACGGCCACCGCGCCGATCACCGTGGACGGTCGCACCATCACGCTGGCCACGGTGCTACCCGGTGCCGTCGCGGCACTGGTGCGCGAAGATGCCGATACCGTCGAGGGATTCGTCGGCCTTCAGGTGCAGAATCAGTCGAAAGACGTTGCGGCAGATATCAGTAGCGCGCTCGGCTGGGCATCCACCGCGTCCGCGGGCGAGTCGCTCGAAGCCGCGAAGATCACCGACAGCACGCCCGCGTTGACCGAGGTGCTCGACGCCTCCGCGCTGCTCGAGATCACCGTTCATCAGGACTTCAACTGGTGGATTCCCGAAAGTGCCACTCCCGCAGCCGATGTGACTGCAACCGTGGAACGCGCGAACCAGGCGATCATGCCCTCGGCGCGGATCGAGGCCGACGGCGTCGTCGCGGCCTGGTGGGTGGATGCAGGCGACAAGGCGCACATCCGCTGGGTTCGTCCGGAGAACGAAGACGATGTGATGCTCGCGTTGGCGCGCCTGCACGCCGCGGGTGATCTGAACTTGGGTGAAGGCTCGCGCTACGCCGGTTCCTTCCGCACGCACGGGGTGCTGGTGCCGGTGTTCGATCTCGATCCCGAGATGCACCCCACCGAATGGGCAGGGCCCACAAAGGAATTCGGCGAGAAACTGAGCGAGGCACTGGCTGTCGACGCTCCGCTCACGGCGGCTCAGTTGCGTTCGCGCGACGGCCTACGCGGCCGCCAGGTCACTCTGCGCTAGAACGCGAAACGGGTGGCCACTCGAACAAGGAATCCTCGTTCGAGTGGCCACCCGTATGAGCGCGTCATCCGCGCAGAATTGCGGTGCGAATTTACAGCGATCCGCCGGCGACGGTGGGTGCGCCCGAGTCGGCGGTCACGCTGGTGTTCATCTCACGGGCGACGAACTGCTCGAGGTCGAACAGGTTGTGGCCCGCGCGATCGGCGATGTTGAGCAGCGTCTTCATGCTGGCAACTTCCTCGACCTGCTCCTTGAGGAACCACTGCATGAACTGCTCGCCGAGGTAGTCGCCCTCTTCGCGTGCGGTGCTCGCCAGAGCGATGATCTGCTCGGTGACGGTCTCCTCCTGTGCCAGCGCCAGGGCGATGGCCTCACGCGGATCGGTGAAGACGGATTTCGACGCGTCGACGCCGGTCAGCTCGACCGTGATGTCGCGATCGAGGAAGTACTGCACGATCATCATCGCGTGGTTGCGCTCTTCGACCGACTGCGCGTAGAAGTGCTTGGCCAGCTGCGGCAGATCGACATTCGCGAAGTAGACCGCGGTGGCGATGTACTGCTGCGAGGCGTTGAACTCGTTGCGAATCTGGTCGCGAAGAAGTGCGTGGAACTTGGTGTGGCTGGATTCTTTGATGTCTACGCTCATGCTCAGGACGATATGCCTGGTCAGAGGCGTTGTCATCCAAGTCGATCCTTATTGAGGCGAACGTTGCCTAATACAGTCGATCCTAAATGTCCGCTCTGAGCAGGGCTGAAAACTACGCTCTTCCGGCTTCTTTGGGGGCATTGGTGGCGCGGATCACCGTGGAACCGATCTCGCGAGCGACGTACTGCTCGATGTCGAACAGGTTCGATCCGGCTCGGCGGACGATGTTGAGCAGGCTCTGCATCGCCGCCACCTCCTCGACCTGCTCGGTGAGGAACCAGTGGGTGAACTGCTCGCCGATGTAGTCGCCCTCGGCCCGGGCAGCACGCGCCAACGCGCTGATCTGCTCGGTCACCGTCGACTCCTGGGCCAACGCCAGTTCCACCGGTTCGACGACCGACTGGAATCCCGTCACCACGTCGTCGATGCCCGACGCATCGACTTCGAGCCGATTGTCGATGAGGAAGCGGATCATCATCATCGCGTGCCGACGCTCCTCGGCGGACTGAGCGTAGAAACGCGTGGCCAGCTGCGGCAGATCGTTGCGGTCGAACCACACGGCGATCGCGACGTACTGCTGCGATGCAGTGAACTCGTGCCGCACCTGGGTACGCAGCAGATCGTGGAACGACGTACCGGGGGTTGCGGCGGGCTGGGCAGACGGCGATGTCATGGTCCACAACCTACAACCCAGGGTCGTTCCGCAGGCTCCACTCCCGCCTACATCCAGGGTCGTTCCGCAGGATCCACTCCCGCCTACATCCAGGGTCGTTCCGCAGGCTCCACTCCCGCCTACCGGCTGTGCACGGGGAAGTCAGGGTCGTCAGGGCCCGCCGGTCAGCAGTTCCGGAGGTATCTCGCGATCCTGCGCGATGGCGTCGAAGAACGCCGGAGCGCGAGTGTCGTCCCACAGCAGTACGTTTCCGACGTCGGAGTCCTGGAATCCGCCGACGGGAACCGTCGTGGTCACCGGACCGCTGCGCATCGCCCAGGCGAGTGCGGCGAGGTTCCAGATGTGATCTCCCTCGTCGACGCTCAACGACGACGCGGTATCGGACACCAGCGGCCACAACTTGAACGGGTTGAGGAAAGTCGAAGCGCTGGTTGCCTTTTCCAGGAGGGCGGACATGAACGCGCGTTGATTGTTCATCCGGTCGATGTCGGCCAATGCCGTCGCGCGGGATCGCACGAATCCGAGCGCCTCGGCTCCGGTGAGATCCTGGCAGCCGGCGGCGATGTTGATGCCCGCCAACGGATCGTCGATCGCATTCTGCACGCACACGTTGACTCCACCGACCGCGTCGACGATCCCGGCGAAGCCTCCGAATCCGATCTCGGCGTAATGATCGATGTACACACCGGTTGCACTCTCGACCGTCTGGACCAGCAGCGGCGGCCCGCCGAATGCGAAGGCCGCGTTGAGCTTGTCCTGGCCGTTGCCCGGAATCGACACGTACGAATCGCGCGGCAGGCTGACCATCGTGGGCGCACCGCTGCCCTCGGGGATGTGGATGAGAATGATCGTGTCGGTGCGGCTCGGGCCCACCTCGCCGCCGGTCGCGAGCGCGGCTTCCTGCTCCGGCGTCAGGCCGGCTCGCGAATCCGATCCGACGAGAAGCCAGTTGGTGCCGGGGGTGTCGCCGATGCGCCCGGGATACGAGGTGAGGGCGTCCACGCGCGTCAACGAGCTGTCGACGTAGTAGACGACGCCGCCGATTCCCAGCACCAGGACCAGCAACACGATCAGGAAGCGCCGACCCCAGCGTCTGCGCTTGCGCGGCTTCGCGACCTTCGGTGGCCGAGAGTCACGTTGCGGCCGAACGGGTTCGGGTCGTCGCAGAGCTCGCTGCGCCGGTGCGGCGGGTTGCCTGCGTTCCTCGGTGAACGGCTCCGGTTGCTGACGCGGGGCGTACCCGGTGCGGCCCGGTGGAACTTCCTGGGAACGCGAGTACTGCCGCGTCGATTCGGATGGCGAAGGTGCGTCGGACTTTGCCGATCCGGGTTCGGGAGCCTGCGACCACGCCTGCTGTGCGGCGGCCGAGCGCGCCGGACCGGCAGTGGGCCTGCCGTCGCGGCGGATGAACTCGGTGCCCTCCGGCGGCGGACCCTGTGGGCGGGGACGGTGTTGTGCCGGACGCTCGGGCGGAGGTCCCTGACGGCGCGGGGGCACGGGTTCGTACTGACGCGGGCCCCGATCCGGTGGAGGCTGACCGGGCCGATACCCGCGTGGGGGTGGCGGCTGTCGGCCGGGCGGCACCTGACCTGGGGGCGGCTGCGGTGGTCGCGATTGGCTCGGCGGTTGCGGGCTTCGTGGTTGTTGGCCGGGTGGTTGCCGGCCGGGTGGTGGTTGACGAGGCGGTGGTTGAGAAGGCGGTGGTTGGCGCGGCGGTTGGCCCCCGGTCGGGCGAGGTGCGGGTCCTGGCGCTGGGTCCGGTCGACCGTGACGACTCCGTTCTGATCGGTCGGGCGGCGTTCGCCGTTCCGGCGCGCCGTGCCGTCCGTAGCGATCGTCGTCGTTCACGGGTCGACTGTAACCGTCGCCACGGAAACACCCGGGTTCCTCGCGTACCGATTCACGGGAGCCACGACAGATGTTCGCGCAGGAGGGCATACCCGACGAAGGCCACGATGTCGATCAGAGCGTGTGCGATCAGCAGTGGCCACAGTCTGCCGGTGCGCTGCCAGTAGCGGCCGAACACCAGACCCATGAGGAAGTTTCCGACCCCACCGCCCACGCCCTGATAGAAGTGATAGCTGCCGCGCAGCAGCGACGAGCACAGCAACGACGCGTTCTCGCTCAGGCCGAGTCGGCGCAGACGAGAGATCAGGTACGCCACCACGATGATCTCCTCGGCACCGGAGTTGGCCAGCGCGTACAGAATCAGTGCCGGGACGCGCCACCAGTGGTCGTCGAGGGCGCTGGGAACGACGTTGAGGTTGAATCCGAGGGCGTTGCCCACGAGGTACAGCGCCAGGCCGGGCAATCCGATCAGTGCGGCCAGTCCGACGCCGTGACCGAGGTCGATCTTCAGCCGCGGCCGGGCCAGCCCGATCGCTCGGGGTGCCAAGTCGGCTCGCCACAGCAGGTACAACCCCAGAGCTCCCCAGGCGCACAGCCGCAGAATGCTCAGCAGCTGGAACAGCAGATCGATGAGGCTGAAACTCGACCGCGACGAGTTCAGCGCCACGGTCTGATCGGACAGGGCAGCGGTCTGCAGCGCGTCCTCGACAAGCGAGAGGATGCTGCTCATACCGCTCAGGCCGAACGTGACCAGCAGGACGATCGCGATCTCGACCTTGATAGTGGTGCGTTCGCGGGCATCGGGCGGTGGAGCCGTGCTCGCGGGCGGCGGTGGCGTCAACCAGCTCTTGAAGTCGATCACCGCACGAGTCTGCCCTGTTTCGTCGGATGGGGTGTCAGCCCCGGGCGCGTAGTCCGTTCAGAAACGGGCAACCGGCGAGAACGCGCAGCGCGCGACTGAGCGAGAGGACGTCCTGGACGGGCTGGGCGAATCCCAGCCGGACGTCGTTGTCGCCGCATTCGCCTTCGATCCGCAGCCGAATGCCGTAGCGATCGATGCCGAGCGGCCGGATTCGGCCCTGCCGCAGCGACGGCGGGAGGCGTCGGGCCAATTGGGCGAGCAGGTCCGGGTGGTCGGAGTCGAGGTGCTCGAGCCAGCTGGTCTCCATCTCCCAGAAGGGATCGGGTTCGGCTGCCAGCAGCGTGTCGACGTCGACGGGCTCTGCTCCGGTGCTGTCGGCGACCACGGCGGAGGTGACGATCAGCCGCATCAGCGAGGTGGTGTGCCCGACGTCGAGGAGAGCGGGATGCGGATGTTCGGCGGCCACCGCTCCGGCCATCGGGCGCATCAGCGAGTCCGGGACCGGGCGTAGATCGCCGCGAAGCCACACCAGCGAACGCACCGGTTCACGCAGCGCGAGCGGCGCGTGATCGGTAAGTTCGAGGACGGCGGGGATGCCGGCACGGGAGGACTGCCAGGTGTGCGCGTCGTCGAGGGAGTCGGTGGGGACGGCCAGGATCATCTCGCCGTTGGGACGCAGGTGATGCAGGGACGTGATCACCGGGTCGCTGCCGTCGATGGCCAGGGCGGCGCCCTCGGCGCGCATGCAGGCACTGCGTACGCGTTCGGCAGTGGTCGGTCCGGTGGTGGTGGTTGCGCCGAGCATGGGCTCCTCCGATGCGATCGGTCAGGCGAGTAGGTGAGGCAAACCTAAGTTAGCGTGGTGTTTCGAGGATCGCAAGACCGTGCGCGGGAGTGGAGCCCGCGGAACGACCCAGACCCGGGTCTACCGTGAAGGCGTGCCGATTCCGCTGACCCTCGGTGTGCCCCACCGACCCGACCCGAACGCGCTCGTCCACGAGCTGCTGCAGCCGATATGCGCCGACGCCCCCTCGCTGGCCGCAGCTCCGCGTGGAGCCGAGTACGGACCGCCCGTCGTCCGGGCATCGACCCTGCTCGCGCTGTCCGACTCGGACGACCACGGACGCATCGTGGTGCACCTCGATGTCGACCCCGACGAGCTCCGAGCAGGGAGGACCTGCGGCTACGAGGCCGTCCGGTTCGATGTCGACGCCCCGGCCGAGCACCTCGCCGACGCGCTCGGGCTGCGATTGCCCTCGCCGCTGGTCGTCTTCCCGATGTTCGACGCGATCGACGTCGCCGAAACCGCGGAGGCCGTCGTCCTCGCCCACCGGACCCCGGGCATCCGCGTCGGCGACACCCCGCGGCGCATCGCCGACGTACTCGCCGTGGTCTCGCACGCCGATGTGGGCCTCGTCGCCCGCGCCGACGCCGGTGACGAGGTGCTCGCGATCCTCGCCGCGACGGTGGCGTCGCTACGCGGAGACGACATCGCCGCGGCGCTTGCTGCTCCGAACGTCGCCGCACTGCGAGCTCTCATCCCCGAGGCCGCCGAGGCGGTGCGCGAGGTACTGCTCGGAATCGAGATCGTCGACGCCGCCCGCGCCCGCGCCCGGCTCGTCGACGTCGGTTTGATCGCTTCGTAGGCGTCCACAACGTAACCTCGAGACGTGCCTCGCATCGCTTACTTCGGCCCATCGGGAACGTTCACGGAGATGGCGCTGGCGCAGTTCGAAAGGCTCGGAACCTTCGGCGCGGTCGGTCTGGACGGCGCGGTCGAGCGGGTGTCGGCGTCGAACCCACCCGCTGCGCTCGAGGCCGTGCGATCGGGCGCGGCCGACGCCGCCGTGGTCCCCATCGAAAGCTCCATCGAGGGAGCGGTCCCACCGACGCTCGACGCATTGTCGGAGGGCCGCCGGCTGCAGATCGTCGCCGAGACGGAAATCGAGGTGGCCTTCACCATTCTCGGTGGTCCCGGTGTCACCCTCGACTCGGCCCGCACGATCAGCGCCTATCCGATCGCGCTCAATCAGGTGCGCCAGTGGCTGCAGACCACCATGCCCGACGCCGTGGTGCAGTCCGCGTCGTCCAATGCCGGTGCGGCAGAAGACGTGGCAGCCGGAATGGTCGATGCTGCGGTGTCGACGCGGCTCGCCGGTGAGCGCTTGAAGTTGTCGCAGTTGGCCGACGGGGTCATCGATGTGGAGGGCGCGCGGACTCGTTTCGTGCTGGTGACCGCGCCGCAGTCGGTGCCTGCGCGCACCGGTGCGGACCGAACGTCGGTGGTCCTCGAGCCGCCGAACGATCCGGGTACGCTGCCGGCAGCGTTGGCCGAGTTCGGAATCCGCAACATCGACCTGACCTTCATCGAATCACGGCCCACCCGTTCACGATTCGGAACGTACAGGTTCTTCATCGACTGTGCCGGGCACATCGACGACCCGCTCGTCGCGGAGATGTTGGCCGCATTCCACCGCAAGATGCCCCTCCGGTTCCTCGGATCCTGGCCCACCGCAACAGGAACGGGCGGTTCGGTGCCGCCGCCGATCGACGAACACGTGCAGTGGGTCGCAGACATTCGTGCCGGACGCGGTGATCTGTGATGGGCAAACTGATTCTGGTCCGGCACGGTCAGACGACAGCGAACGTCGCGAAGATACTGGACACCTCGCCGCCGGGAGCCGAGCTCACCGAGCTGGGTCACCAGCAGGCCGACGCTTATGCGCAGACCTGGATCGGACGCCCACCCGCGGTGCTGGTGTCCTCGGTTGCGTTGCGTGCCAAGC
Organism: Rhodococcus sp. IEGM 1370; assembly: GCF_033142325.1. NCBI lineage: Bacteria > Bacillati > Actinomycetota > Actinomycetes > Mycobacteriales > Nocardiaceae > Rhodococcus > Rhodococcus sp. IEGM 1370. The sequence goes on from NZ_JAWLRY010000025.1 coordinate 55,489, forward strand.
AGACTGCGGGTTACATCGAACGAGCGACCGGGGTTCCCCTGGTGGTGACCGAGGGAATTCAGGAGACCTTCGCCGGAGATCTGGAGGACCGCGACGATGCCGATGCGCACCGAGAGTTCACTGATATCTTCAGTCGCTGGCACGCCGGAGATCTGGCGGCGACCGTGCCCGGCGGCGACAGCGGACATTCGGTGTTGGAGCGTTACGTCCCGGTGCTCGACGGCCTCCGTGCGCAATATCTGAGTGACGAGACAGCGGGCGACGTCGTTGTCGTCAGCCACGGTGCCGCAATCCGACTGGTTGCAGCGGTACTGGCAGGCGTCGAGGGCACGTTCGCGGCCGACAATCACCTCGACAACACGCACACCGTCGAACTGCTGCCGCTGCCCGACGGAGGATGGTCCTGCGCCAGGTGGGGCACGTTCCTGCCGCCGTTCGAGGGCAAGGGCAGCAACAAGGCGGACAACCCGATCAGCTAGCGCAGATGCTCACCGGCCGATGCGATCAGCTCGGTCAGGGCAGCGGTCACTCTGCGATCCGTTGCCCCGGTCAGTGAGCTCCACGACGTGCCGTCGGCGGCGAGGGTCGAGGTGGCGAGAATGCGTCCGGCTCTGGTGTCGAACAGGGCCACGGGTCTCCCGGCCACGTGACGGGTTCCGTGCCTGCGGGCGACGGCGGTGATCTCGGTTCTGCCGGCGCAGGTGGCCATCGCCGACGCCAGAGCCGCGGCGCGGTCTTCCGGTATGCCGATACCGCGCAGCCGAGACGCAGTTGCTCCGACGTCGGTCGGTGCCGCGTCGAGTGCTTCGGCCAGCAGATCGGTTGGCGCGTTGATGCTGCCCGGGTCGAACGACGCGGCCGAGCCGATCGACGACGCGAGGTCCCGGGCCGGATCCCCGTGGATGGCGCGGATGGTGACCACGTCGTCTCGCCGCACCGCCGACACCGTGATCCGATCGTCGGATGCAACGCAGATCCGAGTGGTCGGAACGGGCTCCGGGTTCTCGACGTCGAAGACGCGAGCCGAGACGTACCAGTGAGGTTGTTCGAGAACTCGCATCCACTGCTCGAGATCTTCGTGGACGTGGCCGTCGGTGATCAGGCCGGCGTTGTTCAGTGTGCTGCGCCCGTGCTCGAGCGCGCGATCTCGGGCACCGACGTCGTCGAAGCGCGGGAACACGTCCAGGACCACGGGTAGTTCGGCGATCGACAGTTCCTCGACGAGAAAGTCCATCTCGTCCACGCCGAGTGAGGCGATCGGCAGCGTGTGGCCCACCGGCACGGTTCCCAAATCGATCAACGGCCGTTCCTGCTGGTGTCCGTGTGGGGCAGGGTCGGGTCCGCGCCGATGACGGACGGCGCGACGGTCCGGCCGTCGGAGAAGTGCTCGAATTGCTTGAGGTAGTCCGGGGTCTCGTGTTCGTCGTCCTCGGCCTGCCCGCGCGTGCCGGAGGCAGGAGCGCCTGCCGCGCCCGTTCCGCGCTGAGCGAGGCCGGCATCGGCCGAGGTGGGTGCGCCGAACGCGGACGGACCGCTCTGGCCTGCACCGGCCTGCATCGAGCCACCACCGGCGGGACCCAACGCGGAACCGGGCATTCCGACGCCACCGCCGATGCCACCGAGCCCGGCAGCTCCACCTGCCCCGCCGAACGACACCGGACGCGTGGACGCCGGACCGACAGCAGGAGAGGCCGAACCACCGGGTGTGAATCCACCACCGGCCCCGACGCCACCGGACAGGGCACTCGACCCGATGGTGGACGCAGCGGTGGCGACGGTCGAGACGCCGGTACTGGCGATGGAGGTGGCAGCACTACCGATCTGACCGGCCGCCGCCGCGACGCCGGGGTTCTGGGTCGCGGCCATCAAGCCGCCGATTGCGGCCTGGACCGGAGACGTCATGAGTGCTCCGTTGGCGAATTTGCCGAGGCCGCTCCCGGAATCGGAGACGATGGCCGGCGGGTGATCGAACGTCGTCTGGACGATTCGGTGCGAGGAGACCAGCTCGAAGCCCTCCATCACCATCGCAGCGCGGATGTCGAGCAGTCGATCGGCCACCTCGGCAGCCTCGTAGCTGCCGTTCATCACGCCACCCGTCGAGGCGGCGGTGACCTTGGCGGCCTGCACGGCTCCGATTTCGACGAGCGAGGGCATGGTCGCCAACGCGACACCGTACGAGGTTCCTGCGGCCGGGGCCTCCACCGAGAGCGCCGCCGCCTTGACTGCCGTGGCGGCGGTCCAGGTCGCGAAACGGCCGAGCGCAGCCTGAGCCAGCAGTGCCGACTCGCCCTCCCCGCCTGCGGTCAGAGCCGCGGTGACAGCGGCAATGCTCGCCGATGCCTCGGTGAACGCCGCAGCGACCGAACCCCACGCGCCGCCGGCGACGTGCAACGGCACCGGTCCCGGCCCGAGCAATCGCGTCGAGTTTCCCGTCGCCGTGCGTGGCAGCCACACCACACCTGTCACTCCGAGCGTCATCCTCTGGCCCCCATGATGTTCGAGCTTCGTGTCGTTTCGAGCGTTGTGTCTTGGCGTTGCGGTCGAGTGCGGTGCGTCAGATTCCGGGTAGGCCGGGTAGGCCCCCGGCCGTGTCGTCGTCGGTGGCCACGTAGTCCGCAGCCTGTTTCCGCAGTTCCTCGGCCGCTCGGTGCAACTCCGAAATACCCTGCGCTGCAGCAGGTCCGAAGGTATCGGCCGCGGTGCCGAAGAATCGTTCGGTGAGCAGCGAGACCTCGTCGGTACCGGGCGGCAGTGGCCGCACGGGGATTGCCGTCGCAGTGACAGCCGCCTGCAAGCGCGCGGCGACCGCATCGAGTTCGGAGGCAGCGAGCTGCAGGGCCACCGGATCCACCTTGATGACGGTCATGAGCCACGCTCCCTGATCGAAGAACTTTGCGCTGTCGGTAGGTAAGACGCCGCCGTGTTCGGTTCGGTTCCCTCCACGCGAGAAAAATTCAGACGAACTTCTGGGCCACCGCGCCGACAGTCCAGACGCCGCCCCGATGGCTGACCGACGTGCGCGTCAGCGGGGAAACGTCGACCCGCCAAAACGAGCGGATCGGGGCGTCCAACACCAGCACCACCACGGCTCGGACGACGGCAGGAGAGGTCACCGCCAGAGTGCGGCCGGGCGTCGATCCAACAGCGCTCAGCCACTTCTCGACGCGAGAGAACAACGCGTCGAGAGATTCTCCGCCGGGAGGAACGAACGCCGGATCGCTCAGCCAGGCCATCGCGTCGGCGTCGGGCAGATCGGTCATCTCGAGACCGGACCACCGGCCGTAGTCGATGTCGGCCAACGCGGGCTCGACGGAGATCTCTGTTCCGAACACCTGCGCGGTGGAGATCGAGCGGGCTTCCGGGCCGGACAGGACGCGGTCGGCGCGGGGAAAGTCGGTCACAGCGGCGAGATCGCGCAGGCCCGCGTCGTCGAGTGGTTCGTCGCCGGGAAACCGGCCGGTGCGCATCGCGTCGGTTCGCGCGTGAGCGACCAACATCAGTCGGGTCACGGGTGCGGGCACTGCGTCATTGTGGCACCGCAGCTTCGTGGCATCGAGCTGCAGTCGGTCGGGACAGCGATTGACACAGAGTCCGGAGCGATGCCACAGTTCGCTGGTAATACGCGATGTACGCAGGTAATCCGGTGAAAATCCGGAGCGGTTGCGCCACTGTGATCGACGTCGGCGAAATGCCCGAATTCGAGAGTCAGAAAACTCGTTCATCGCATGGCCGTCCCCGTTTTCGAGCGGGGACTACGGGACGCACAATCCCAGGAGGACACCATGGCAATCATTCACGCACCCAGTAATACGACGGAGTCGGCTGCTCTTGCCGTCATCGTCGCCGCAACGATTCTGCTCGCTTTCGTCGTGCTCTACCTCGTCGGTTTCGATCAGGGCGCGATCTCCCGCAGTGGCATGTACATGCACGAGTTGATGCACGACGGCCGCCATCTGCTGGGCCTGCCATGCCACTGACCGACACCCACGGCCGGCCGCTGCAGGGCACATTCGTCCAACTACTGGTGCGAGGTCTGCTCGCCGGACTTCTCGCAGGCCTGCTCGCCGGAGCAGTCGCCTACGTCGTCGGTGAACCGCACATCGACTCGGCCATCGCCATCGAGGAAGCGGCCGGAGCGGACGCTCATCACGCCGAGACCGATGCGGCCGCGCACTCCCACGGCGAGGACGCACTGGTCAGTCGAGACGGACAACGCGTCGGACTGTTCCTCGCCACCGGACTCGCCGGCCTGGCGCTCGGCGCGATCTTCGCCTCGGCGCTGCACTACGGGCGACGCTTCACCGCACTGCCGGGTTCGATCCTCGCGCTCGTCGGAGCCGGTGCGGGCTGGTTGGCCATCGAAGCGGTGCCCTTCTTCAAGTACCCGGCGAACCCACCGGCCGTCGGAGATCCCGAGACCATCACCCAACGCACCTGGCTGTGGTTGGCGTCGGTGATTCTCGGTTTGCTGGCCGTCGCGGTGGCCGTCTACGCGGCGAAGGCGGTGGCGTCGCAGCATTCGGTGGCGATTCGCGTCGGAGCGCCGTTGCTGGCGTTCCTGGTTGTGGTCGGCATCGGTTATGCGTTGCTGCCCACCGTCAACGAGGTGGGCGCGGACTTCCCGGCAACCCTGCTGTGGGAATTCCGACTGTCGTCCCTGGCCACCCAGGCAACCCTGTGGCTGGCCTTGGGATTGGGATTCGCATTCCTCACCGATCGCGCTGCTCGACCCACTCGCCGAGAGACAGTCGCGGCGTAGCCCAGCTCCGCGTCAATGGACCCTTGCACGGCTGAGACGTATGCAAAGTGCCATCGACGCGGGGTGGTCGGCTCACGCCGGGGCGGGTGGATGGACCCTTGCACTGCCCAGACGTATGCAAGGGTCCATTCACGCGTTCGGGGGGGCGGGCGACGAGTGAGTGCTGTCAGCCGAATCCCAATTGATGCAGTCGCTCGTCGTCGATGCCGAAGTGATGTCCGATCTCGTGGGCGACGGTGATTGCAATTTCCCGTCGCGCCTCGTTTTCGTCGTCGACCATCTCGAGGATCGGTTTGCGGTAGATGGTGATGACGTCCGGTAGGTGGCCGCTGTATTCGTAACGTTCGGTGAGTGCGATGCCCTCGTACAGTCCGAGGATGTCCTCGGTCGGGTGCTCTTCCTCGACGAGAACGACCACGTTGTTCATGAAGTCGGTGAGCTCACGCGGCAGAGTGTCGAGGGCGTCGGACACTGCTTCCTCGAAGTCGACGCGCGTCATGTGCGTGGGAATGTCACCCTCCGGTGGTGATCGGTGCGGCACCGGGCAGCGGTGTCGGCAGTGCGCGGCCGTCGGGAGCGGAGGGCGGCGGGACGGGGGCTGCACCGTTGATGAGGATGTCGCCCTTGGCGGTGCCGACGATGGTCGCGAAACCGCCGGAATCGAGTTCGGCACCCACCGAGCACGTCACCTGGCGACTTCCGGCCAGCCAGCTCGCGACGTCGATGGTGTCCCAGAACAGGGTCAGCGTCTTGTCGCGCAACGCGGTGTCCGAGCCGAGGTAACCGTTGACCGCGTCGGTGCACGTCCGCTCGAGGTACGCGTCCTGGTCGCCCTCCGACGGGTGTCCGCCGGGGAACTGCTGCGTCAGGTTGATCACCGACGCCACCTCGTACGCGTGCGGAGCGGCGCAGTCCACCGGATCGGCCGGCACGTTCTGGTTGATGCCGATGCAGGTTCCGGTAGGCCAGACCTTCGACTGGTCCTGATCGAGAATCGACCCGGTCATCTCCATCAACGCGCCGGTGTTCGACGGCATCTGCACACCACAGCGCAGCGTCCGCTCACCCTTGGCCCATCCGGCCTGGCTGGGGAACATCAGCCCGACGCCGAAGCGTCCGTTCGGATCGAATTCGGCACCGACGTAGTCGTCGACGGCGGCCGCGCAGTGTTCGTCGCGCAACTCGCTGAACCGGATGGAACCGGGATACGCCGCGGCAGGACCGAACTCGACGCCGGGGTAGACGCTCATGTCGATGTCGCGAGCCACCTCGAAGCGATGGGGATCGGCGCACGAGACCTCGGCGAGGTCCTGCCGATCGGTCTCGGGATCGTCGGTGGGCGTCCACTGCAGGCAGGCACCAGGGTCGGCGGCACCGAAGGAGGACGCCGAAACGGGCCCGTCGGTCGCAGGCCCACTGGCCGTCGCATGAGTGGTGATCTTCTCGGGTGTCGAGAACCCGTCGGAGAGAAAAACCGTCGCCCCGGCGGCCAGCACCGCACCGACCGCAACCATGGCGAGTCCACGTCGAGCTGTGGTTGCAGACAGTGTTCGCCGAGACTTCTCGCTCGTCGGGGGGGCTGTTTCGTATCCGGACATCGCCCTCCATCATGCCCGAGTATGTTCGGTCCTCATGAGCGACCCAACGGGTGACGACGACCTCAGCGAGCTCGCCGGTCGACTGTTCGCGATGGCCCGCACCGGTGACGGCACCGCTCTGGCGAGTTACGTGGACGCGGGCGTTCCGGTGAATCTGCACAACGAATCAGGCGACACGCTGGTCATGCTCGCCGCGTATCACGGCCACGCCGACGCCGTGCGTGTGCTGGTCGAGCGTGGTGCCGATGTGAACAAGCCCAACGACAAAGGGCAGACCCCACTCGCGGGCGCGGTCTTCAAAGGTGAGGACGAGGTGGTGCGCGTGCTCGTCGACGGTGGAGCCGATCCGCACGGCGGCCACCCGTCGGCGATCGATGCCGCCACGATGTTCGGACGCGAGGACTATCTGGGGTTGCTCGGCAAGTAAGGTTCGTTCTCGTGATCGACCTGAAATTCCTTCGCGAGAATCCCGACGCAGTGCGCGCCTCGCAGCGCACCCGAGGCGAGGACCCCGCTCTCGTCGACGTACTTCTGGGTGCCGACGCGTCCCGCCGGGCCGCGGTGCTGGCCGGCGATCAGCTGCGTGCCGAGCAGAAGGCGCTGGGAAAGCAGGTCGGTAAGGCCTCCGCCGAGGACCGGCCGGCTCTGCTCGCCGGGGCATCGGAACTCGCCGCCAAGGTCAAGGCCGCCCAGGCCGCCGAAGCCGAGGCCGACGCAGCCCTCGACGCGGCCCACCGCGCGATCTCCAACATCGTTCAGGACGGCACGCCCGCAGGCGGCGAGGACGACTTTGTGCTGCTCGAGACCGTCGGGCAGATCCCGGAGTTCGACTTCGAGCCGAAAGATCACCTCGAGCTGGGTGAGTCGCTGAAGTTGATCGACATGGAACGCGGAGCCAAGGTCTCGGGCTCGCGCTTCTACTTCATGACCGGCTACGGCGCCCTGCTGCAGCAGGGTCTGCTCCAGCTCGCCGCCCAGAAGGCCGTCAAGAACGGCTTCACGATGATGATCCCGCCGGTACTGGTTCGCCCGGAGATCATGTCGGGAACCGGATTCCTCGGCGCGCACGCAGACGAGATCTATCGCCTCGAAGCCGACGACCTCTATCTCGTCGGAACCTCGGAAGTTGCTCTCGCGGGCTACCACTCGGGCGAGATCATCGATCTCGCCGACGGCCCGAAGCGCTACGCCGGTTGGTCGTCGTGCTTCCGCCGCGAAGCGGGCAGCTACGGCAAGGACACCCGCGGCATCATCCGAGTCCACCAGTTCGACAAGATCGAGATGTTCTCCTACATCAAGCCCGAGGATGCAGCGGCCGAACACCAGAAGCTGCTGGAGTACGAGAAGGAAATGCTCGCCGCAGTCGAGTTGCCCTATCGGGTCATCGACACCGCAGGCGGCGACCTCGGCTCCTCGGCCGCTCGCAAATTCGACTGCGAGGCTTGGGTTCCCACCCAGAAGGCCTACCGCGAGCTGACCTCGACCTCGAACTGCACGACGTTCCAGGCCCGACGCCTCGGCGTGCGGTACCGCGACGAGAACGGCAAGCCCCAGACCGCAGCGACGCTCAACGGCACCCTCGCCACCACCCGCTGGATCGTCGCGATCCTCGAGAACCACCAGCAGGCCGACGGCACCGTCCGCGTCCCCGAGGCGCTGGTGCCCTTCGTCGGGACGGATGTCTTGAAGTAGAACCGGTTCAGGCGATGTCGCCGATGCAGTAACCCTCGCCGCCGACGGCCAGCACGAACGTGCGGTTCTGGTACGCCCCGGACGCGTCGATGATGTCTGCGTTGACCTGGGTGTAGATGCCGTTCTGCCCGGTGACGAACACGCTGTCGGGATCGAACGAGGTGATGCCGGGCAGGATGTTCGGATTCTGCACCAGCGGCGGGGCAACGGGAACGCCGGTGCCGAGGGCATCCCAGGTCTGACGGCCGTCGCACACGAGTGGGTAAGTCTCTTCCACGTCGCTGGGGTTCACCGGAATCCCGGCCAGACGCCCCAGATAGCGATCGACGGTGTAGACGGCGTCTGCCGCGTCGAACACGGGGGCGGTGCCGGTGGGGTAGACGGTGGGGCACGCGTAGCCGGATGCGATCTCACTGCGCTTGACGCTGACCGTGGCGGCGGGCCCGGTCCATGTGACGGCGTACTGGCCGTCGACGCCGGGGGTGGCAACGGCAGCGAGGATGGCCTCGGTGTCGACGTACATCGCCGGGATCTCGGTGGGCGGAACCGTCCAGCACCGCGCCGTGACGACGCCGATTCCGCCGCCGATGAGATCGCCCACGAACGGTCGCAACGCCATCGCGGCGTCCGGGTTTCCGGGAACCTCGCCGACGGGTGGGCCGGGCGGGATCGGTGGGGGCGTGGTGGTGGTCGGGGCTGCCGTGGTCGGAGTTGCCGCCTGTGAGTCGTCGCTCGGTGCCTCGGTGGAGCTGCTGGCCGAGTCGGGTTGCTCCGCCGGGATTCCGACTGCCGAATCGCAGGCTCCGACCAGAGCGAGTATTGCGATCAGCGGCAACGCGGTTCGGGTCACTCGCTTCCGTCGCAGTGGTGCCGCTCTGTTCTTCACTCGATCTCTCCCCGTTGATCTACCGGACCGCAATCGTGCGGACCTTCTCTCCTACCCCGTCCACCGACTACGCTAACGGACTGTGGAACCCGTCTACCGATCAGTCATCGGCATCGCTCGTGCAGTGTTCGCGTTCGAGGGCCTGAAATTCGATGTCAAGGGCGAGGAACACATCCCTGCCACCGGCGGAGCCGTCATCGCCGTCAACCACACCGGATACATGGACTTCACCTACGCCGGGCTGCCGCCGCGACGGGTGAAGCGCTACATCCGGTTCATGGCGAAGAAGGAAGTCTTCGACAACAAGATCTCCGGCCCGATCATGCGCTCGCTACGGCACATCCCAGTCGATCGTGGAGCCGGCGCCGAGTCGTACAAGTCGGCCGTGGAGAGCCTGCGCAACGGCGAGCTCGTGGGCGTGTATCCCGAGGCGACCATCAGCCGCAGCTTCGAGATCAAGGAATTCAAGTCCGGCGCTGCACGCATGGCCATCGAGGCAGGCGTGCCGATCATCCCGACGGTGATCTGGGGCGCGCAGCGCGTGTGGACCAAGGGATACCCGAAGCGGTTGGGCCGCACCAACACTCCTATCTCGATCGCTGTCGGTGAGCCGCTGCCTCCGGTCGGTCCGCCGAACGAGCTGACCGAGAAACTGCGTACGGTGATGCAGAAGATGCTGCTGGAACTGCAGGAGAACTACCACCACGAGCCGGGCGCGTACTGGGTTCCGGCACGATTGGGCGGCAGCGCACCGACTCTCGAAGAAGCGGACAAGCTCGACGCCCAAGACCTCGCGGCCCGTGCCGCGAAGCGGGCCGAGTAGAACTGTGCGATGAACCTCCGCGGTGAACGGGTCGTGTTGCGGCCCGTCACCACCGAGGATGTGCCGGAGCTCCGCCGAATACTGCACACCCCCGAGGTGTACGCGCGGTGGGGCGACGAGGACGCCGACGAGAACTGGCCGTTCGACAACCCCGAAGAGCATCGATTGGTCGTCGAAATCGACCGCGCAACAGTGGGATTGATCCAGTACGGCGAAGAGACCGATCCGATGTACCGGCATGCGTCGATCGACATCTTCCTGGACCCGGCGGTGCACGGTCGCGGCGTCGGAAAGGACGCCGTGGGCACGCTGGTGCGATACTTGACAGTCGACCTGGGTCATCACCGCTTGGTGATAGATCCGGCCGCCGACAACGCGTTAGCGATTGCCTGTTACAGCGCAGTCGGTTTCGAGCCCGTCGGGATCATGCGGAAGTACGAGAAGGGCCCGACCGGCTGGCACGACAGCCTGCTGATGGACCTGATCGTCGAGTAGCTACCGATCTACTCTCGGCAGTGTCAGGCGGAATCTCGCGCCTGTAGGCCCTGCGGCACAGACGAGTTCGCCTCCGTGTGCTCGCGCCAACGTGCGCGCGATCGACAACCCGAGCCCGACGCCGCCGGAGGAACGGTCACGCGCGGAGTTGAGTCGAACGAGCCGCTCGAAGATGCGCTCACGGTCCGCCTCGTCGACCCCGGGACCGTCGTCGTCGACGGTGACGAACGCCTGTGAGTCGGCCCCTGTCTGCACTCGGATTCTCCCGCCGGGCGGAGTGAACCGAGCGGCGTTGTCGAGGACGTTCGACAGAATTTGCTCGACGCGGCCCACGTCCACCCTGACCGGTACCGATTGCGATGCGTCCACCTCGAACCGGACCTCCGGCGACAGCAGTGCCGCGCGCTCGACGGTGCGTCGGACCACATCGGTGAGGTCTGCATCGGTCAGCTCGAGCTCCGAAGTGTTCTCTGCGCGAACGGAATCGAGCATGTCACCCACCAGGCGCGACGCCCTGGCAGATTCGCCGACCAACAGCTCGCTCCACCTGCCGACCCGATCGGGGCGGTGCTCGGCGTCGCGTTGCAACGACTGAGCCAGCGCCGAGATCCCGGCCACCGGGGTGCGCAATTCGTGGGCCGCGTCGGCCAGGAATCGGCGCATGTCCTCCTCTGCTCGACGCGCCGACTGCGCTGCAGCGGCCTCTTTGCTCTCGGCGTCCTCGAGGGCGTCGAGCATCTCGTCGACGGCCGATGCAGTTCGCCCCAGATCGGTGTTCGGCTTGGATGGAAGCAGCCGTCTACCCCTGTCGCCGTTGGTGATTCGGCGTGCAACCGATGTCATCGAGTCGAGGGGTGACAATGCGCGCCGCACCGCATAGGTGAGCGCGGCCGCGGCCAACAACAGCGTCACGGCTCCGGCGACCACCATGAGAAGTCGCAGTTGCTGCCGAACATCGGCGATGGCCGTGGTGTCGCCCAGCAGCGAGAGCGTTGACCCGTCCGGTAGCGGCTCGGTGATCTCCAGTGAATCCGAGGGTGGGGCAGGGGGATTGGGCGGACCAGGGGGAGCGGGAGCGTCGGAGGGGCCAGGAGGCGGTGTGGCCGGCCCGGGCCTGTCGTCCCGAGATCGGGCCTCGCCGCTCGGCACACCGTAGACCGTGCCGTCGGACGTGGTGACCCGAACTCGAATGGCATCGCCCTGCAACGCCTGCACCAGATCCTCGGAGCCGACGCCGCTCTCGACCAGTTCGACTGCGCGGTCCGCTCGATCGGTCAGTCGCGCATCGAGATCACGGCGGAGCTGCTGTCCCAGAACGACATCCACCGAAAACCCCACCACGACGAGCAGAACCGCGAACAGTACGACGACGGTGGCGACCACGCGCTTGCGCAACGAGGGCGTCGGCGTGTGATTCACTGCGGCGCTCGCAGTGCATAACCGAGGCCACGGACAGTGTGGATCAACCGCGGGCCATGGGTCTCCATCTTGCGACGCAACGCACTGATGTGGACTTCCACCAGGTTGGCGTCGTACGCGCCGTAGCCCCACACCGATTCGAGGATGGACGTTTTCGAGACCGTGCGACCACGCTGCGCGACGAGGAAGGTTGCCAGCCGGAGTTCGGTCGCCGTCAGATCGAGCACCTGACCGGCGCGAGTGACGACGCCGGCGGATTCGTCGACCAGTAGATCGCCCACTTGAATCGCGTCCGAGGATCTTCCGCGTCTACGCAGCACCGATCGCGCTCGGGCAACCACCTCGTCGAGTTGAAACGGCTTGACCACGTAGTCGTCGGCACCGTCGCTCAAACCGCGCAGTCGGTCCTGGAGCTGGTCCTTCGCGGTGACCATGATGATCCCCGCGTCACTGCTCTGGCGGACGACGTCGATGAGCGCGAACCCGTCCCGCGTACCGGGCAGCATGACGTCGAGGATCACCACGTCCGGGCGGAAGCCTGCCATCGTGGTTTCGAAGCCGTCGCCGTCGGGCAAGGACGCGGCGGTGAATCCCGCGTCCTCGAATGCGGCCACCAGCGCTTCTCGGATGGGCAGCGAGTCCTCCACCACCATCACCCGGGGAGCGGAACTGTATGTCATTCCTCGATTGTCACTCACCAGCTGAAGTGATCCTGAAGATGCGACCAGCTTCAGGGTGACTTCAGCTAGCGGCGGCAGGGTCGGTGACAGACCGAAACGAACGACAGTCCGAACAAGGAGTGAACGTGAACGATCAGACCCAGCCGATCCCCGCCGCCTCGAACCCGGCCGAGCCCGCTGCTCCCCAGCAGAACAAGCCGAAGCGATGGAAGGGCCGTGTGCCACTGGTGGCAACAGCGGCGGCGGGACTCGCAGTAGGGGCGCTTGTCGCATCGGCAGTCTTTGCTGCCACCGGGCCGGACGTCTCGCCCGGAGTGTCCACGGTCGCGTCGTCGTCGACGCTCGGGGAGCGGACCGACAGTGGTGGAGGGTCGGATGTACCTTCGGTGCCGGCCGCTCCGGACTCCGGTGACGGATCGACGGCTCCCACCCCGTCCGACGGTGCTACCCCGCCTGCTCCGGGTAGTGGCGAAACCCCGCCTGCTCCGCCCGCGGGTGGTCCGGGCAAGGGTGGACCGGGAGAGGGCGGCCCCGGTCCGGGTGGGCCGGGTAAGGGTGGGCCGGGTGCCCTGTGCGCACCGGAAGACGGTGCGACGCCGCCTGCTCCGGCCGATGGTGCGACGCCGCCTGCTCCGCCGACTCCGGGTGCTGAGGGAGACGATGCGACTGCGCCTGCACCGCCGGCTCCGGCTGATGGTGCGACGCCTCCCGCGCCGCCCGCAGCACCCGCTTCCTGAATCAACCTCTTCCAGCCCCGCACCGTGTTCTCGGTGCGGGGCTGGTGTCGTTGTGTGGACGGTGTGCTCGGTTCAGGCGATGTGGGGGCCTGCTCGGGCGTGTGATGGTCTGGGTTGTCGGTATGGGTCGACAGTGGCGGGCGGTACGAACCAGGGGTGGTTGTCGGTGCCGATGAACACTTCCCAATCGGAGTGGTGCATGAGGCGGTGGTGGAATCCGCAGAGTAGGACCAGGTTGTTCATGTCGGTGGGTCCGCCGTCGCCCCAGTGCCGGATGTGGTGTCCTTCGGTCCAGGCGGCGGGTTGAATCACCCTAGGTTCTGTGCCGCCTCCAGTTGGGGCTGATCCTCGGTGGTGAGGTCAGCGTAGTGGAGTGTTTC
>NZ_JAWLRY010000026.1:0-62554 GCF_033142325.1 Rhodococcus sp. IEGM 1370
CGTGCGCCAACGGGGTTCGAAGCGCAATCTCGACCGGCTCAGGCCGGCACATCACCGTGGAGAAATATCGAGGCTAGGTCATTCCGCAGGCTCCGGGGTGGTGGATACCAAACGACACCCATAGGTTTGTACCCGTGACAACGATGACCGATCCACAGTGGCAACCGTCTCCGCGCGCACGTCTGCTCTGGGCTCTGAGTGCCGGTCTGCTGTGGGTACCGATCTTCGTCGCCCAGATCGTGTGGGCAATCGTCGACTCCAATTGGACGACCTGGCCGCATGTGGCCGTCCTCGTCGCCTCGGTGGTGCTCGCTGTGCTGCACATCGCGATCGTGCCCCAGTGGCGGTATCGCGTGCATCGCTGGGAGATCAGCGACACCGCGGTCTACACCCGCACCGGCTGGCTGAGCCAGGAGCGACGCATCGCACCGATCTCGCGGGTACAGACCGTCGACACCGAGCGCGGACCTCTCGATCGCCTGCTGGGGTTGGCCACGGTCACGGTCACGACGGCGTCCTCTGCCGGCGCGGTGAAGATCACGGCGCTCGACCAGGAAGTCGCGGACAAGACGGTCGCGCGACTCACCGACATCGCCGGCCGTACCGTCGGAGACGCAACGTGACCGTCGGTGACCCGCAGGATCAGGCAGAACTGCTGGCCGTCGAGGAGGAGCAGCCGTGGCTGCGCCTGGACAAGCGAATGTTGTTGGTACATCCGGTGAACGAGGGCATCAAGCTCCTGCCCGTATTGCTGATCTCGTTCTTCGTCGGCAGCCAGAGCGGCAACCACTACTGGAGTCTCGGCATTCTCGTGGTCGTCGTGGTGTTCGCGATCCTGCGGTGGTTCACCACCAGTTACCGGATCGGTCCGGTGCACGTGCAGCTGCGCAGTGGGGTGCTGCAGAAGAAAGTTCTGTCCATTCCGCGCAACAGGATTCGGTCGGTCGATGTGGAGGCCAACGTTCTGCACCGGGTGCTGGGGCTGTCCATCCTGCGTATCGGCACCGGCCGACAAGCAGGCAACGGCGAGGCCTTCGAGCTCAACGCACTCGACACGTCGCTGGTGCCTGCGCTTCGTGGGGATCTGCTGCAGCGGGTCTCGGGACAGATACCGACGTCCGACGGGATGCCAACGGCGGCTCCGGAACCCGAAGTGGAGATCGCTCACTGGCAGTTCTCGTGGGTGCGGTTCGCACCGTTCTCCATCACCGGCATCGTCACCATCGCCGCGGCCGTCGGTGTGCTGTTCCAGTACGGACTCGGGCGAACATTGGCCGAGTCTTCGGTGGTCTCCAACAGCATCGATTCCGCAGAGCAACTGGGAATCGCGTTGTTCGTGGTCGTGGCTCTGATTGCGCTGCTGGTCGTGTCGAGCATCTTCGCGTGCATTCGTTACCTGTTGACCTACGCCAATCTGACGGTCACCGATCAGGGGCGCACGCTCCACGTCAGTCATGGACTGCTGCGGACCCGCCAGTCGACACTCGATCGCAAGCGGCTGCGCGGCACGTCACTGTCCGAACCACTGCTGCTGCGCGCGGTGAAAGGCGCCAGGCTCGACGCCATCATGACCGGCGTCAGCGCCGAGAAGAAGGAATCGTCCCTGCTGCTCCCCCAGGCCCCGCGCGCCGAAGCACTCCGCATGATGACCACGGTCCTCGGCGACGCCGGTTTGCACGGCGGTGCCGACCGCCCCCTGCTGCAGCACGGACCCGCGGCGCGGCGTCGCCGCTACACCCGGGCGGTGCTGCCGGTGTTGGTCATCGCGGCCGGCCTGGGAATCGCGCAGTACTTCGGCGCGCCCATCCCGATACTCGCTTGGATCGCGCTCGGAATATTGTTCGTCGCCGCCTTCGGGCTCGCGCACGATCGCTTCCGTGGCCTCGGCCACGCGGTACTGCCCGGTTGGCTCATCACCCGACACGGCTCGCTCGACAGGAGTCGGCACAGCCTCGAGGCCGCAGGCATCATCGGCTGGACGGTGCGGCAGACGTTCTTCCAGCGTCGCGCCGGGGTGGCCACCATCGTCGCCGCTACTCCGGCCGGCGTAGGTCACTACGAGGTGATCGACATCCCCATCGAGAACGCGTGGGCGATGATCGACGCCGTCACCCCTGGTGCCGGAGACATCTGGCTGCACCGAACCTGACATGACGCGGCCGCAGAGCATCGAGGAGCTCGACCTCGCAGTGTCGGAATGCCGCGCCTGCCCGCGTCTGGTGCAGTGGCGCGAGCAGGTCGCGCTCGAGAAGCGAGCCGCTTTTGCGAACGAAACATATTGGGGTAGAGCGGTTCCCAGTTTCGGACCCGCCGACGCGGCCATGCTGATCGTCGGGCTCGCCCCGGCAGCGCACGGTGGCAACCGCACCGGCCGGATGTTCACCGGAGACCGAAGCGGGGACCTTCTCTATCGCGCGATGCATGCGGCCGGTTTGGCCAACCAACCCACCGCGACGCATATCGGAGACGGGTTGGCGCTCAACGGAGTTCGCATTGCGGCACCGGTGCACTGCGCTCCGCCGCAGAACAAGCCGACTCCCGCCGAGCGAGACGCATGCAGGCCCTGGCTGGACGACGAATTGCGGTTGCTGCGCCCGACGCTACGGTCGGTGCTCGTTCTCGGCGCCTTCGGCTGGCAGTCCCTGTTGCCCATACTGGCGGCCAACGGATGGGAGATACCAAGGCCTGCACCGAAGTTCGGCCATGGAGCCAAGCTCGATCTGGGGTCGATCACCGTGTTCGCCAGCTATCACGTCAGCCAGCGAAACACCTTCACCGGATTGTTGACTCCGACGATGATCGAGGACGTACTGCGGGATGCGGGTCGGCATGCACGCTTGCTGTGATCGCCTTCATCCGGAACATGAACAGCAGCACTCCCGCGGGGCCCGCTCCGGCAACGATCAGCAGCATGGTGCGCCAATCGGCGAGCAGGAGAACGTCGCCGCCGGGCCCGCCGAACATGCACAGCAGAACCGCGGCGAACCATCCGATCAAGGGTGACGCCACCCAGAGCGGCCGCTCGGCGACCTTGCGCGCCGCCAGGATCAACGCGACGTTGGCAACTCCGCCGAGCAGTGCACTGACGGGGAACTGCACCGAACCGAGGTAGGTCGGGAGAAAGAAGACCGACAGAATTCCGGACAGAAAGCCGTCGAACACCAGCACTGCGACCGTCGCCCAGGACACCAGGGCGACAGTATTGGATGCAGCTTTCGAGATCATGCGCCCAATACTGCCTTGACCCTGGTTGTTTCAGTGCGCCGGCACTCAGGAAACCGGCGGGTACCCGAGCGAGGTGAGCAGATTGCTCGCGCCCATGGCGATCTGACCCAGAACGTACTGGTACAGATCTGCCTGTGCGCCGAACTGCGGCTTGAGAGAATCGACGAACGCGACGATGGCGTCCTGCACTACCCAGTTGTACATGTGTGTTCCGCCCCTGCTGTGGTGAGATCGACCCTGTGGTCATTCAGTGATGCGAAGCACAGCCTAGTACGCCTGCGAAAAGGTCCGTCTCCCTGCCCGTCGCATCGCCGCCGGGCTCGCCCCGCACGAGCACGTACTGCTCGTCGAGCAATATCGGCTGGGCGATGTCGTTGGACAGTGCGTACTCGTTGCCCGACGGCGCGACGGTCACCTGAGTCGCATGTGCGCGCAGTGCTTCTCGCTTGGCGTCGAGCACGCCCCGAATGTCGATGCTGGTGGTGATCGTGCTTTCCGGGACGCTGGGCAGCTCACCGTCGACCGGCAGTCGCCATCCGGCCGGAAGCTCGTCGATCGCGGCGAGACCCGACTGCAGTTGATCGTGTCCGGTGACGGTCCAGTAGACCTTCGACACCTCCCACGGTGATCCGGCATCGGGGTAGACCCCGGTTCCGCAGATCTCGACGGCCTCGGTCACCAGTGAGTGCACCTGCTGGTGATCGGGGTGGCCGTACCCGCCCTCGGGGTCGTAACCGACGACGACCTGCGGCCGGAGCTCACGCATGACCGACACGAGCGCTCCGAGGGCCTCGTCACGGTCCGCGTTGACGAACGCGCGCGGTTTGCGAGCCGCCGACGTCCCCGCCATCCCGGAATCCCGCCAGCGTCCGGCTCCACCGAGAAATCGCGGCGGGTTGCAGCCCAGGGCAGCGAGCGCGCGGTGCAATTCCAGGATCCGGTAGCCGCCGAGCTGATCAGCGCGATCGACCACCAGATCGGCCCACGTCTCACCGATCACTTCTCCCTCCTCGCCGAGCGAGCAGGTGAGCACCGTGACCTCGGCCCCGGCGCGGACGTAATGCGCGATGGTGCCGCCGGTGGTGATGGTTTCGTCGTCCGGATGCGCGTGCACCAGGAGCAACCGCTGTGGCTCCGTCATCGCCTGATCCGTCATTGCCTGCCCTGTCATCGCTGGTTACTCGCCGTTCGTTCTGTCGTCCGTATCACTGCCGGCATCGGCATCACTGCTGTCATCGGCCGAGCAGCTGCGCCAGATGCGGCAGCGATCGTGCCGTCACGTCGGGCGCAGCAAGGTAATCCGGGTAGGGCCCGCCGTCGCGATGGATCCAGGCGGTCGCCAAGCCTGCACGGTGCGCGCCGTCGATGTCCCAGGGATGAACCGCGACGAGCATGGCGTCCTCCGGCTTCGCGCCGCACTGTTCGAGTGCGTAGCGGTAGGAGTCCGCGTGCGGCTTCCATCGACCGGCGGCTTCCACCGACAGCAACGACTCGAAATTCTCGCGCACTCCGGCCTTGTCCAGCAGGGTCTGTGCCACCTGGACCGAACCGTTGCTCAGAGTGATCAGCCGGATGCCGAGTGCTGCCAGGGCGGTCACTCCCTCGACGACATCGGAATGAACGTCGAGCTCCGCGAAACCACCCATGATGTGGTCCACCGCGGCGTCCAGATCCGGGTTCGAGGCGGTGTCGAACAGCAGCGTACGAAGCGAACCGGAACCGATGACGGCGAAGGGCTGGGCAGCATCCGCTGCTGCCAACGCGAAGCCGTCCCGGAGCAGGCCCGCGAACCACGTCGCGAACAAGTGCGGCGGAGCGCCCACGTCGGCGAACCGTGCCGGCATCGTGGACATGTCGGACAACGTCTCGTTCACGTCGAACACGATGACGGCGGGGCGATCGATGCGAGTCACCGGGGCGTCCGCATCCACTGCGGCGCGTCGGCGAAGATCCCGACCTCGACCGGGCCGGTCAGCGAGACGCCGGTGATGCCGGGTACGGCGGCCACCACGGATGCGTCCTGCATGATCGGCAGCGTCGACGCCAGCGACCACAGCCTCGGCTCGATGTCGTTGGTGGCCACGGAGGACTCGAGACCGCTCACCAGTGCCCTGTCGATCGTCGGTTGCAGTTCCGGAACACACAGGCCGGACAGATTTCGCGGTATCTCGACGCCGTCGCCGCTGCTGTCGGCGGGCTCGTCGACGCAGCCGAACCGGGAGGCGAGGGCCGTGGCGGGGTCGACTCCCGCGCTGGTCCATCCGACCACCGCGTCGACGGTTCCGTCGGTCAACGCCGTCGAGTACAGCTCGTCGGCGGGAAGTGGGGTCACGGTCGCATCGATGCCTGCGCCGACGAGTTCGTCTGCGGCCGTTCCGGCGACCGCGAGCGCGATGTCGTCGTTCTCGACGGCACCGATCACGAACCGCAACGCTGTGCCGGTCGGGTCCGCAAGCTTGGTGACACTCGGGCCCGGAGCGCTCGTGGAGGTCGGGTCGGGACTCGTCGTCGGAGCGGCGGTGGTCGGTGCGCTCGGGTTCGGGGTCGATGTGACCACGGCATCGGGTGTCGGTACGAACCCGGCCCGTTCGAGCAGTTGGAGAGCAGCTGTTCTGCCGATGGGGGCCGGTGCCGTCGCGGTGTATCCGGGGTCGGACGGCGAGGACAGCTGCGCTGCTGCCCGGCGATCCGTCGCGCCACCGCCGGCTCCGACCGTCGCCAGCAGATCGGGGTCGAGCAGACCCAGTATCCCCTGTCGCACAATCGAATTCGACATGTTCGACGCTCTCCCGTTGACTGTCATCGACAGCACTCGGGATTGCCGGATGGTGTCGGTACGCACGCCGGGAATTGCCGAGAGTTGGGCTCTCAAGGCCGAGTCGCCACGAACCTGGGCGATCTGAGCGTCACTGGACCGCAGTGAATCGGCCAGCTGCGCGGAGGTGCCCCCGCGGCGGATGAGGATCTGGTCGGGTGATGCGGGCTCGCCCCAGAATCGGTCGTTGCGTTCGAGCAGAATCTCGTCCCGCCCCCGGTCGACGGTCTTGATGTTGAACCGAGAACCGGAGACCGGCACATTGTCCGTCAGGCCGCCCTGAAAACCGCCGGGTGAGTCCTTGAGCAGATGCGAGGGCACCAGATCCGCGAAGAGCCGCTGCCAGGCCGGATACGGCGACGAGAGCGTCACGTCGACCGTCTTGCCACCGCCCGAGGATGCGACGTCGTCGATCAAGGCGTACCCGGCCGGATCGACGACGCCGGGTTGAGTGGTCATCTGCTGCCACAGGTAGCGGAAATCCTCGGCGGCGATCGGTGCGCTGTCGGACCACTGGGCCTCGTTGCGCAGCTGATAGCGAATGGTGAACGGCGATTGCGACGTCACCTCGGCCGAGATCAACAACGACAGGTCCGGTTCCCAGGTCGTCACCCCGGTGTCCGGGTCGCGCGAGGGACGGAACGGGCTGGGCAGTACCAGTGAACCGACCGCGGCAGTGGCAGGCGACTGATCTGCCAGAAGATGGGGGTTGAAGCCGATGCCGACATCGTCGATGGCGACGACGACCGGGTCACCGGTCTTCGCCGGCACCATCGTGGTGCTGACCGTGGTCTCGATGCTCTCGATCGGGGGCGGGGGATCCGCAGTGCACGCGGTGAGTACCAGAGCGATGGCAGAAACCAGAACCGTCGGCATCAGCACCTTGCGCAACGAGGATCTCCTTCGTAGTCGGCTACCTTGTGCGACAGAAGCGACGCGCCCCACAAGGGTGACACGTCGCTTCTGCCGCACGAAGTGAGTCTTACAGAGCAGCCTTGTCGCGGGTCTTGCTCCGCGAACGCTCACGAGCGCGCTCGTTGGAATCGAGGTGCACCTTGCGGACGCGCACGACCTCGGGGGTCACCTCGACGCACTCGTCGCCTGCACAGAACTCCATGGCCATTTCCAGGTCCAGCTTCTTGGGCTTGGCCAGCGTCTCCATGACGTCTGCGGAGGACTGACGCATGTTGGTCAGCTTCTTCTCACGGGTGACGTTGATGTCGAGGTCTTCCTGACGCGGGTTGATGCCCACGACCATGCCCTCGTAGGTGTCTGCGCCCGGCTCGACGAAGAACGTGCCGCGATCGGCCAGCTGGATCATCGCGAACGGAGTGACGGTGCCGTGACGGTCCGACACGAGCGAGCCGGTGTGGCGCGCGCGGATCTCACCGGCCCACGGTGCGTACCCGTGGAAGACGGCGTTGGCGATACCGGTACCGCGAGTGTCCGTGAGGAACTCGGTGCGGAAACCGATCAGGCCACGCGAAGGAACGATGAATTCCATGCGAACCCAGCCTGCGCCGTGGTTCGTCATCTGGACCATCTTGCCCTTGCGTGCAGCGAGCAGCTGAGTGACGGCACCGAGGTACTCCTCCGGTGTGTCGACCATGAGCTCTTCGAAGGGCTCGTGCAGTTTGCCGTCGACCGTCTGGGTGACCACCTGGGGCTTGCCGACGGTGAGCTCGAAGCCCTCACGACGCATCTGCTCGACGAGGATGGCGAGAGCGAGCTCGCCACGACCCTGGACCTCCCAGGCATCGGGGCGACCGATGTCGAGGACCTTGAGCGAGACGTTACCGATGAGCTCTTGGTCCAGACGGCTCTTGACCATGCGCGAGGTCAGCTTGTGGCCGCTGACGCGTCCGACGAGCGGGCTCGTGTTGGTGCCGATGGTGACCGAGATGGCCGGCTGGTCGACGGTGATGCGCGGCAGAGCAACCGGGTTCTCGAGGTCGGCGAGGGTGTCGCCGATCATGATGTCCGGGAAGCCTGCGACGGCGACGATGTCTCCTGCAACACCCTTCTCGCCGGGCACGCGCTCGACTCCGATGGTGTTGAGCAGCTCGGTGATCTTGGCCTTCTGGACGACGGGCTCGCCGTCGACCTCACGCATCCAGCTCACGGTCTGGCCCTTGGAGAGCTGTCCGTTGTGGATACGGACCAGGGCGAGACGGCCGAGGAAGGCCGACGCGTCGAGGTTGGTGACGTGCGCCTGCAGTGGAGCGTCGACGTTGCCCTTGGGCGCGGGGACGTAGCTGAGCAGGACCTCGAAGAGCTCGTCGAGGTTCTCGGCGTCGGGGGCGTGGCCGTTCTCGGGCTGAACCTTCGATGCCTTGCCTTCACGGCCGGAGGCGTAGAGAACCGGAAGGTCCAGCGCCAGCTCGGCAGCTTCGGATGCCTCGTCGTCCAGGTCGGACGCGAGGTCGAGGAGCAGATCGTGGCTCTCCGAGACGACCTCTTCGATACGCGCGTCGGGACGGTCGGTCTTGTTCACGACCAGGATCACCGGCAGCGAGGCGGCGAGCGCCTTGCGGAGCACGAAGCGGGTCTGCGGAAGCGGGCCCTCGGATGCGTCGACGAGGAGGACGACACCGTCGACCATGGACAGGCCGCGCTCGACCTCTCCGCCGAAGTCGGCGTGGCCGGGGGTGTCGATCACGTTGATGACGGTGATGGTGCCGTCGGCATTGCGCTTGTGGACGGCCGTGTTCTTGGCCAGGATCGTGATGCCTTTTTCTTTTTCGAGGTCACCCGAGTCCATGACGCGGTCGATCGCTTCGGCACGTTCCTCGAACGCGCCGGACTGTCGAAGCATGGCGTCGACCAGGGTGGTCTTGCCGTGGTCGACGTGTGCAACGATGGCGACGTTGCGGAAAGTGGTGGTGCTGTCGATGTTGTCTGCACTGCTTGGGGCGCTCACGCGAAAAATTCTCCTGGAGTCGAATGCGGGCTCTTGTTCGCTAGCGGGCTTATGTCGCTAGAGAAGCGCGCTGCACCGCGAGGTTCTCGCGACTGATCGAGTTTACCCGTAGTCCGGCAGTGCCCCGCGCCACCCTCAGGTCTGTGACCTGCGCCACCCATTAGTCTTGGTGCTCATGGGCAAGATAAAGGCCGCAGATGTCTCGGGGATGAAGCCCAAGAAAAAATGCTGCCGCAAGAAGGTTCGTTGCATCAAATGCCCCGTCGTGATCATGCGAATGAAGAAGCTGGAATCCGCGGGGGCGACCAAGAAAGACCTCAAGAAAGGTCTGAAGACCGCTCGGGCGAAGTGAGCAGAATTTCCTGCAACTCGGGCATCCAGAGTCGGTCGGCATCGACCAGATCCATCGTCGGCAGGGTTTCTGCGTCCACCCACCGTAGAGCCGAATGTTCAAGTGCTGCAGGAACTCCCGAGATGAGGCAGGCCCGGTAGGCGCGGAGCACGAGACCGCCGGGCAGGTCGACGTCGCCGGAGAGCGCCGCGCCGATCGAGCACTCCACGCCCAGTTCCTCACGCAGCTCGCGCACCAGGGCCGCGTCCTCCGACTCCCCCGGCTCCACCTTGCCGCCGGGCAGTTCCCACCGGCCGGCCAGCTCGGGCGGACGAGTTCGTCGAGCGAGCAGCAGTCTGCCCTGCTGCGTCAATGCGGCTGCGACAACCACAGCGGCGGGGGTACCGGACATGCCACCATCTTTCTATGACCGAACTGCTGACCGACCGTGACATCGAGGACGCCCGACTCGCCGAATGGACCGTGGACGGGAAATCGCTGACGCGCACCGTCGAACTGGCGTCGTTTCCAGCGGCGATCGAGGCGGTGAACCGCGTGGCCGAGGCCGCGGAAGAGGCGGACCATCACCCCGACATCGACATCAGATGGCGGACGCTCACGTTCACGCTCTCGACCCACTCCGCCGGCGGGCTCACACAGAAGGATGTGGATCTGGCGCGTCGGATCGACGGGCTGATCGCGAACTGATGCGTCCTGCATAGACCACCCAGCCCAGGAACAGGGCCGCTCCGACGACGTCGACAGCACCGGCCCACGCCTCGAGGCCGGGGCGGGGAATGGTCCAGATCGATTCCTGGAAGAAACTGAGCAGCCACGGGACCCCCACGGTGACCGTCACCAACCAGTAGCCCGCGACGATCTTCGACCCGGCGACGTCGCGTAGCGGCCCGTGCACCAGCCAGATCACCATCGGGATCACCCAGATCCAGTGATGGGACCACGAGATGGGCGAGATCAGCAGACCGAGGAGCTGCACGATCACCAGCGTGCCCAGATGGTCCTCGCGTCCGATCGCCCGCCATGCCGCGATCGCAAGTCCTGTCGCGAGTACGGCGGCGGCGATCCACACCGGCCCCTGCCCGACGTCCTCCCCCGCGATCCGGCTGAGCGCGCCCCGCAGGGACTGATTCCAGACCGAGCCGACGGGGCCGATTCGGTCGGCATCCCCGAGCAGCGTGGTGAAGTAGGTGGCCGCCTGGTGTCCGAGTGCCGCGTAGCTGACCGCGACGGTGAGGGCGAAGGCCACTGCCGAGAACGCCGCTGCCTTCCACCGCCGAGTGGCCAGGAAGTACAGGCCGGTGATGGCCGGGGTCAGCTTGATTCCGGCAGCGAACCCGACCAGCCCGCCTGCCACCCACCACCTGCTGCTGCGTACCGCGACAATCGCCAGCAGCACCAGGAACACGTTGACCTGGCCGTAGTCCAGCGTCGTTCGCACGGGTTCGGACCACAGACCCAGCGCGGTCCACAGCATCGCGATACGCACCCAGTGCGGCTCGGCGGCGCGATCGTCGCCGAGAACCATCGACAGCGTCAGCTTCACCACGGCGAACAGCGCGATCATGGTCGCGGCCTGCCAGAGCACTCCGACCAGCGTGAACGGGAGATAGTGCAGCGGAAAGAACACGAGCGCGGCGAAAGGCGGGTACGTGAACGGGAGCGGGAAGTCCGGGGTCTGCACCGAGTACGTGTAGTCGTACAGATTGCCGCCGAGAAGTGTCGCGGAGCCGTCGACGTAGACGTGGAGGTCCACGAGGTTCATTCCGTTGGGCGTCGCGAAGGCCCAGACGAATCGGCTGATCACCGAGACCGCGAGCAGAACGGGGGCCAGCCGAACAAGTCGGTTCACTGTGCGTGCGGTTCCGTTCGGTATCGATGCCGTGTATCGATCGTCGAGCTTATAGGGCTCAGCTCATACGCCCCAACCACCGATGTGCCCGAGTAACATTTGCATCACCTTTCACACTGACAACTTCAGTAACAGGTTATCGTGTGCGTCTGCGGAGAATTCGCAGCGTGTGACCAATAGACTGCCCTGGCATAGATGCGACGGGGGAGGGCTCGATCGACAACAGCTGTACATCGGGGATTGCGCTACATAGAGTGACCCCTCGAGCACCGGCTGTCGCCGTGGGCCCGCGTCATGATCAGAATGGGGAATATCACCGTGCTTCGTACCCGCGGAACGCGTCGCGTAGTTACAGCTTTCGCCGTAGCCGCAGCCGCCGCACTAGTCGTGCCGACCAGCGCATCCGCACAGCCGTTGGTGCCGATGGCACCGGCAGATCTGCCCGCAGCACCGGCCGATCCCGCTGCTCTGATTGCTCAGTTCCTTCCCGCCCCCGGTGAGCCGATGCCCAACCTGGCCGAGGTGGAGGCACTCGCCTCGTTCGCACCGGCCATCGTCGGTGCCGCAGCCGGACCTGCCGACGTGGGTGCCGCCCCGGCCGCCGACCTGCTGGGTCAGGCCCGCGCGCTGCTCGAGACGGCGCAGCTGCCGGACCAGGTCAAGTCCCTGCTCGAACGGGTCATCACGTTCCTGGACGGCTCCGGCGGCGGCGGACCGGAACTGCCGGCCGACGGACCCGTCATCGCCCAGTTCCTGTACCCGACGCTCGGCGTGGGATGCATCTCCGACACCGCCGATTCCGTCGGAACCGCCTTGGCCGTACCCGGCCCAGCCACCCTGCCGCCTCCCGGACCCGGCGCAGGCCAGGCCGGCTTCGTCTTCACCGCTCTCGGCACCGCCCCGATCGCCGCCGAGCAGGCAGCTCCTCTGACGGTGACCTGGCTCAACATCGACAACCGTCGCTCGGGCACCCAGGATCTCACCGGCGCATCCATGATCAACACCGACGGTCCGGCGACGCTGTCCGCGATCGCCGACACCGGCCCCGGACGCGTTCTCTCGGTCGTCTCCGGTTCGATCACCACGCAGTCGAAGGAAGACCCGGCGGTAGCACCGCGCAGCTGCACCTTCCTGCCCACCATCGGTACGGTCTACGTCCCGTAGCTCGTATCTGCACTACTGACGCAGTTCGCCCCCGGCTTCCGTGAGAAGCCGGGGGCGAACTGTTTGTGGGGTGAATTCGGAAAGAATATGCATGGGTTCTCCGAATGCCGTGCTGCATTCGGAGATTGTCGGATGAATTACATCGTTGGTATTTCAGAGAATGTCAGCGGCAGATTTCGACCACTGCCCGTAATCGGCCTTCAGAATATTGTTGATGTCGACTTTGACTCCGCCTACGAAATCCTTGTCGATTCGGATCTGATGAATGTGCGCGTCGGGATGAACGAAGCCCTTCGGCGTTCCCCAATTGTGCTGCCAATACCACCGGCCGAGGCCGGCGACCGAGGCCAATTCGATGGTCGGTGAATTGGCGTAGATCCCCGTGTTCTCGGCTCCGATCACCGACTGCCAGCCCAGGATGTACGGCGCGATCAGGGTTGCGAACTCCACTGCGGTGGGGTTGTCGTCGATCGACGCGTAGATCGGGCGGTCTGCCGGACCTCCGGCGGCGAGGTGGAGCTCGAGGCCTCGCTCCGCGTGCTTCACGCCCGCTGCGTACCCGCCACGCCAGTCGGACGTGGTCCCCTTGCCGAATTGATAGTTCGAGACCACTTCCAGGCCTGCAGATGTCAAGGCATCGGCCTCGGACTTGCGCATCGGCTTCCCGATCATCCAGTTCGCATCCGGTCGCCGATCGGAAACGTAGCGGACAGCTCCGAGGTGACCGGCATTCTTGATCGCGGATGCCGATGGCACCCCACCCGAGTAGTCGACGAGTGTGCCGAGCCCGGCGTCGGCGTGCGCGGTCGCCGAACCCAACGCAACCAATCCGACGGCGGCCGCGGACCCCGCGGCGGCGTACTTGAACAGTTCACGTCGCGAAACCTGCACACAAATCTCCATCGTCGTTCGATCGCGGCGGCGCGCCTATCCGAGAAATCGCACAACCACTGCTATCTTCCATCGTTTGTCGTATCCCACCACAATCCCATCGGTACCGCCAGCCCCACTGCTCACACCCACCCCGTTCCCCTCCAGCTTCACACGAGCACCTCGCGCACCCAGATAACGAACATGAATATGGTGGAGGGGACGACGCACGGACGAACGCGCTGAGGAGTGGATGGACATGGGCGTAACGCTTGCCAAGGGTGGAAATGTCTCGCTGACCAAAGAAGCACCGAATCTGACGGCGGTGAGCGTGGGACTCGGCTGGGATGTCCGCGCCACCACCGGCGGTGACTTCGATCTCGACGCCAGCGCCATTGGACTTCGCACCACGAAGAAGGCACTGAGCGACAGCTACTTCGTCTTCTACAACAACCTGCGCTCCCCCGACGGTGCCATCGAGCACACCGGCGACAACCGGACCGGCGAGGGCGAAGGTGACGACGAGAGCATCGATGTCGACCTGGCTGCCCTGACCCCGGAAGTGGACTCCATCGTCTTCCCGGTGTCCATTCACAACGCCGACGCCCTGGGCCAGAATTTCGGTCAGGTCGTCAACGCCTTCATTCGCGTGGTCGACAAGTCCGATGGGCGCGAACTCGCCCGTTTCGACCTCAGCGAAGACGCCTCCACCGAAACCGCGATGGTGTTCGGCGAGTTGTACCGACGCGGGGCCGAATGGAAATTTCGCGCCATCGGCCAGGGCTACGCCTCGGGGCTGGAGGGAATCGTGCGCGACTTCGGCATCGACGTGGGGTGACGGCACTCACAGCCCGGCTCGTTGGGACCGTCTCGATTGAACAACGGAATCTTTCTGAGCTTGTGACGTCGAGATGATGTGTGGTGATATCAGCGCAACCGCAACATAAGCCACATCAGTCACAGGAGTCACACATGTCTCGTCGCCTCAGCCGTCTGGCGGGCGCGCTCGCGCTCTCCTGCGCGGCATTGCTCGCTGTTCCCGCCACTGCCGCAGCGGATCCGGCATCGGCCGATCCGCTGGCGCAGGCGATCGCCGCACTGCAGGGACAGGGTGGTGCCTCGCTCGACGCCGCGACCGCGATCGCCGACTCA
Organism: Rhodococcus sp. IEGM 1370; assembly: GCF_033142325.1. Classification (NCBI taxonomy): domain Bacteria; kingdom Bacillati; phylum Actinomycetota; class Actinomycetes; order Mycobacteriales; family Nocardiaceae; genus Rhodococcus; species Rhodococcus sp. IEGM 1370. Next base: position 14,348 of record NZ_JAWLRY010000026.1, read on the forward strand.
CGCACCCCGGTCGCCGAGGATGCGAACGTCGATCCCTTCGCCGCACTGAATGCAGCCAACAAAGCCCTCACCGACTTCGGCATCACGCCGTTCTTCTACCCCACCGCAGCCATCAACTGCTCCGCAACGGCGAGCTCGCCCCTCGGCATCGTTCCCGGTGTCGCAGGCGGAGCGGCAGGACCGTGGCCGCAGCTGACCGCGCCCGCCATCCCCACGTTGCCGTTCCTGCCGTCCATCCAGATTCCCGAGCTCAATGCAGTCGACAAGGGCGAGACGATGTTCGCGTTCGTCCCGGCCGGAATCGTGAACGATTCCGAGAACAAGACCGGGATGCAGGTCGCCTGGTTCAACGTCAACACCCTGCAGGGCGGATTCGCCGACTTCGGCGGCCTGGCAACCACTCTCGCCGATTCGATCCTCACCAATTCCGGTGTGCCCGACGCCGCGAAGGACATCGTTCGGCCGTTCGTCATCGGAGCGATCGACTCGCTGCCTGCCGCCGGTGCCCGCGCCGTACCCGTCGAAACCGGATCGGGAACCGTTCTGGCCGCGGTGTTCGGCACGGTGAACCACAAGGCCCTCGACGGTTCGGACAAGAGCTGCTTCTTCTTCCCCACAGTCGGCATGATCAACGTCGCCTAGTAGGTAAGCAAGACCACGAAGGGCCCTGCAGCGCTCTGCTGCAGGGCCTTTCGTCTATGCCCTGACGATTCGACCCAGCCGTCCCAGGACCGCCTGCATCTCGGTGTGTTGCGAGCGCGCCGCCCAGGGGCGTTGCCTGTTTCGTCCCCGCATCTGCATCGCGGCCCCGGTCACGAGGTCACCGTTGGGGGCGAAATGCACGCGGACTATCTCGTTGAGTGAACGGCCCAAACCGAAACTCGCAACGCCACTGCAGAATCCGTAGGGAAACAGCGGTGCATCGGGTTCGTTGTACTTACCGCCGACGAACACCGGGCTGCCGGTACGGAAGTCGCGGCACTGCGCGATGAAGCCGTGGAAGGCACGCCCCTTCTCGCGTCCGTAGTATGCGATGCCCACCCGCCCGGACCCGGTGGCGGTGATTGCGCCGAAGCGGGCGTCGCGCACTCCCGGTGCCGACACCACCACCGGCCTCGACCAATTCACCGCGCCGTCCGAGGACCAGGCAGCATGCAGCAATCCGTCGCGGTCCGGCCACACCGCGTACACGTTTCCGTCATCATCGACGGCCATCGACTCCGGCAGCAGATAGCGCGAACCGAGCAGCAGAAAATGCACTGCGTTGCGGTACTTCGCCAGCGCCGATCCCGGAACCATCCGAACGTCCCACGTCAGGCCCTCGTCGCGACTGACCGCCACAGCGAACCGTCGACCGTAGCGGCCACCGATGTAGACGGTGCCGTCCGGACCGACGACACCCTTACCGAACGAGACGTACTCCCGACTCGGCAATCCGGGGATGTTCTTCGAATCGATGTCGAAACCACCGGCTACCTCCCACTTCACCCCGCCGTCGAAGGACCGCCAGATGACCTGACGGGTGACGTTGATCAGTGGCCTCACACGTACTGCGAACGGCGTGGGCGCGGACAGGTACGTAACCCTTCCGGTCCGTGAATTGCTCGGACCGGCAAACACTTTGGCATCCATCCTGGCTTTCGATGCCACTGTGCGCGTGCGCCAGGTTTCGCCCCGATCGTCACTGACTCCCAGGGTGAAGCCCGTTCGCAACTGATGGGGCGGCACCGCGTCGAATCGTCCGGCGTGCAGGAACAGACGCTCGTCGACGTCGTCGAAATACAGATACGGCCGATTCCGACTCCGTTGCACGCCCTCGGGAACCGATGCGCGCCATGACTTTCCGAAATCGGACGAGCGCAGTACCCCGATGCCGTCTACGGTGAAGGCGGGCGCGACGAACACGGTGTTGTCCGCCGCGACCCCGAGGGTGCAGGCCGCGGAGCCGTACTCGGTGTAGGAGATGTCGGTGACGAAGTCGGCCGATGCGGCGGCGTTGGTCGAGGAACGCAGTCCAGCCCGATAACCCGAGGCAACTCTGGGCGTCACGACACCCGCCGTTGGGTGCCGCCGCGGCGTCGCGGCCACAGTGCTGGTCGATGCATTGGATCAGGCTAGCGCCCATGGTGCCGGTAGACCTCCAGGCAATCGAAGAAGTCCTCGGCCCATCCTGGTGACAGTTCACAGAATGGGACCGGCCAGTCTGTGGATTTCCGGTTCACACAGGGACGCATAGGCTCGACGAGTGCCCCGCGTTCGAGCCGCCCACAACCGCCCCGGATCGACCCGCCTGCATCCGACCGACGCGCGTGCGTACTGGATGGCGTCGAAGATTCCGAGTGACCAGTTTCTGCTGTACTGCTTCGCCAGCGAATCGGGAGACCTCGATTCCGAGGTGGCCCGATTGCACGAGCGCAGCAGCCGCATCGAGGTCCTGAGTCGACGCATCAGCGACGTCGCGTGCGGCCTCGACTATCCCCGTTGGACCGAGGCGGGCCCGCGCTCCGACGCGATCTCCGTGCACCGAAAAACGAGCACGTGGTCGGAGTGCCTAGATGCGATCGCCGCATCGTTCGCACGTCAGGTCGACCCCCGAGTGTCCGTGTGGCACCTGCACCTGTATCCGAACATCGTCGATGCTCCCGGCGGCACGGCCCTCGTTGCCGTGCTGCAGCTTTCGCACGCGGCGGCCGACGGAACACTGGCCGCTCGCGCTGCTCGCGACCTGTTCGGAACGCATCCACTCCCACCGGCGTGCGTCCAAGTAAAGCCTCGTGCGGCGTTCGAGTCGGCATCCACAATCGTTGCCGCCGCAACTCTTCCGCTTCGGCTGGCGCAGATGGTTCGCGGCGGTGTCCGCGCCCGACGCGACGCGCTGAGCCTCGGGCGAGGTACCGATTCGGGCGACATTCCCCCGCCCGCACATTCGCGCGCTCCGACCGACCTCGACGTGCCGCCCACCGGCCGGACGTCGGTGCGGACCATCGTGCTTCCGAAAACCGAGCTGCAGTCCGGCGGGACCACCGTCACCACGTTCGTGCTGACTGCAGTATCCGTTGCACTGCAACGGCTTCTCGGCGACGGTCCGGATCTGGCCGCCGAGGTCACCGTCGCCAGGGATGAGCGAGCCGACGCGCGAAACAATTTCGGCAACGTCGGCGTCGGACTGTTTCCCGCCGAACCGGACATTCGTACTCGCAGTCAGCTCGTCGCCGCCGATCTGGCTGCGCGCCGAGCTCGCGCGAATCATCCGCTGTCACGGGCAGCCCGCGCCTCACAGGACGACGTCGAAGCACACGTGCCGGCGTTTCTGGCCGAATGGGGCGTCGCGCAGTTCGATCCGACCGCAGCCCCTCCGATGGTCACCGGGAACACCGTCGTGTCCAGTGTTTCGCGCGGTGCTGCAGACCTGACGCTCGGCGGCGGCCGCGTCCGATTCACCGCAGGTTTTCCGGCCCTGTCCCCCGCCATGAGCCTGACCCACGGAGTCCACGGCATCGGCGATACCGTCACCATCGGAATCACGTCGAACAGCGCAGCCGTACCCGACCCGGATCTGTACGAGGCTCTCCTTCGCGACGCCCTCGACAAGGTCCGCACTGCTCTGACCTGACCGGGACCGAACTGCCAGACAGTTCTCAGCATTTGTCGGGCGTCGGGCTCAGGTTCCCCGACCAGACTGACAGCCATGAGCCACGAAACGGTCACCGTACTCGCCGTCGGAGGTACCGGTGAATCACATCCGTCCGACCACCGGACGCGAGTGACGGGCCTGCTGGCCTGCGTCACCCGCGAGCTCGACGACCGCTTCGTCGACCGCTGGGTCGGCTATCCGGCGTCGTACGGTCCGGTCGCGCTCGGTGGACTCTGCTTTCGGCACAGCGCAGACATCGGTGTCCGGCGTCTACGCCGCACACTCGAGAGCACTGCCGGGCCGATTGCGTTGATCGGATACTCCCAGGGAGCGACGGTGGTGCGCGAGGTCCTCGGTCTCGTCCACGACGGGACGATCGACGGCAGCCGCATCGTTGCCGCTGGTCTGGTGTCGGATCCTCAGCAGCCGGTGGGTGCCGTCGACGGCTGCACCGGACGTGGCGTCGCCGGCGCGGGTCCGGCTCTGCCCGAGTCGATTCCGGTTCAGTGGATCGGTCTGAAATCCGACATGATCTGCAACGCAAGCGACGACAGTCTCATTCGCGACGTTGCCGACCTGACCCGATGGATGTCGTTTCGCACCCCGAAAATCTGGCTGCGTGAATTACTGAAACTACTGCGCAGCAACAGCTTCCAAAACGCGACCCGGACGCGCCTTCGACCCTCGCAGTGGGCTAAGGATGTTCGACGCCTCCGCACGGCGGCCGCAGAATTGGGCGGGTATCTGCCGCAGTCGATGCGCTGGCGTCGATTCGAGTGGTCGAACCCCGGCGGTGGCCGACACATCGCGTATGCGCGCGAGGATTATGCAGACGGCCTCACCGGCTGCCAGGTTCTCGCCCGCTGGCTCGGCGAGCAGGCGGACCTACGGGAGAACCGAGTCAGCCCTTCTCGGCCACAACGGCGAGCTGCCTGAGCCCCTTCTCGAAATCCGGTCCGACGAGCTTGTCCATCGAGAACACTTTTCCGATCAGAGCGAAGAGCTTGTTCTGTTTTCCCGACATACGCCAGGTCACTCGGGTTCCATCGGCGACGGGCTCGAGCAGGAACGCCGTGACGTTCCGATTCTTGAACGGCTCGGTGAACGCGAGGTCGAGCACGATCAGTTCTTCGGGAATCGACTCGGTGATGGTCATCGTCCCCGCGCCGGCCTTGCGGTTACCCGACCACGAGTACGACGCCCCCACTCCGGCGTCGGGACCGGTGTAGGTGCGCTGCAAACCAGGGTCGAGTCCCTCGTAGGGCGACCATTGCTTCCAATGGTGAAAGTTGTCGATCAGAGCGTGCACGGTGGCGGCGTCCGCCCGGACGAGGGCCGATCGCTCGACGAGTACCGGGTGGGTTTCGCTGACCATGACAGTTCCTTCATTTTCTTTTGCACAGGCAGAAGATGTGCCCCGCGGGATCGCGGTACACCCAGAACGAGGGCTGCGCGTGGTCGATGAGTTCGGCCCCGGCGTCGACGACGAAGTCCCTGGCCTGTTCCATGTCGTCGACCACGAGGTCCAGGTGGATCTTGATCCCGTCGTTCGGCCAGTCGATCGGAGTGAACTCCGGCGCACGCTGGAACGCCAACCGCAACTCGCCCGGGCCGTGAATCACCACCCAGTCACCGTCGTCGCCGGCATGCTCCCAGCCGAGAATTGTGCTGTAGAAGCGGGCAAGCGCTGCTGGATCCGGGCAATCGAGCACCGTGTAGTCGACGGTGATCCGCGGTGGCGTCATGGCGGAAAGAGTAGCTGTCAGCCTCCAACGGCAGGGGCGATTGTCTCGAACCATGCGTCGTGCAGGTGCTGCTCCCAGTGGTTCCACCAGTGCACGCCGGTACCGGTGATCTTGACGTTGGGTCGACCGCCTGCGGCCTGCAGCAGCGGAACGAATGCCCGGCTGCTCATGCCTGCGGCTGTTTCGAGCGGCACCATCTGCGCGAACCTGACCGGGTCGAAGCTGCTGCTCGCCGGGTTGAACACAGGGTCCGTTGCCGGTGAACCACTTCCCGAGGAGACGAAGACTGCCGTGTTGCGCAGCGCACCGACGTTGAGCGACGGGTCGTTGCGGATCCAGTCCGCAGACGGCCAGGTACCCCACATGTTGCGAGCGTTGCCGCCCATCTCGCCGACGGCGACGGCAATGCCCTGCGCGAATCCGGGGCTGCTGGCGGTCGGGTAACCGCTGAACGAGGCGACCGCCTTGTAGAAGTCGGGGTGATGGGCGGCCAGGTTGAGCGCCGAGGTTCCGCTCATCGACAGTCCGGCCACCGCGTTGTTGACGTTGTCGCTGCCGAAGCGATCGGCCATGAACGGAGGCAGCTCCTGGGTGAGGAAGGTTTCCCACTTCACGCGTCCGAGCTTGGGGTCGTCACGCTGCCAGTCGGAGTAGAAGGTGCCGCCACCGCCGAACGGGATGGCCACGTTGACGTGCTTGTCGGCGAAGAAGCTCTCGACGTCGGTCTCGATGAGCCAGCCGTTGTCGTTCTCGGGCGCGCGCAGGCCGTCGAGCAGATACAGGGTGGGTGCCGGGCCCCCACCCGCAGCTTTGAGCACCTTGACCGGAATGTTCTTGTCCATCGACGGCGAGTAGACGTAGACGAGCTCGGAGTCGGCCCTCGCCACACCGGTCCCCATCAGCACCGTTGCCATCGTGGCGACCAACACCGCCACTACAGCGAGCACCAGACTTCGTATCCGACCATGCAGCATGAACATTGTCCCCTTGTTCGTATCCATCCGACCGTCTCGGGGAGGGTAACAGCCCGGTCACGGCTCCGCCTCTCCTAACGCAGCGGGCTGTCGACGATCCACCACGCCGCATACGGCGGCAACCACACCGAACCGGCGTCGTCGACCTGCAGATCGTGCTGTGAGAGAACCTCGACCGGGGCCGGAATTCCGAGTTCGATCAGCTGCGCGTGCGGGAACGACCGGTGTTCGGCGGTGACGTTGTAGAGGGCGACGAGGGTGCCGCTGGGATGCCGTCTGCGCACCACGAGCAGACCGTCGTCCGACTCACTCTGTACGTCCACCGGTGCCTCGGCGTGCAACATCGGTAGTCCGGCGCGCACCTTCGCGATCCGCGCGATCCCGTCGAACACTCGTTGCGCGTCGCTCCCCTGCTGGAATCGGCCGGCGCGATCGGCGTCGGTCACGCGCGGCCGATGCACCCACCGGTTGTCCTCGGCATGAGCTGGTTCCTCGGCCCAGTTCGGATCGCCCGGGGACCCGAGCTCGTCGCCGCTCCAGACGACAGGAATTCCGCCCCATCCGGCAATAACGGCGTGCGCCAGGAAGATTCGTCCGAACGCGCCGTCGGGATCCAGGCGGGACGGGCCCAGACCGGTCAGCGCTGCTGCGGTTCCGCTGATCCGGCGGTCGCCGGTGTCCGGATTGTACTGGAATACAAGGCCTTCGGCCCAGGAGCCGTCGAATTCCCCGGAGTACCAGTCGGCCAGGAAATGGCGATGCCCTGCGCCCGAGAGTCCGAGAGACGCCGCGTCGCCGTCGTCGATGGCCCAGCCGATGTCGTCGTGGCAGCGAACGTAGGTCACCCAGGTGCCACTCGGCGGCGTCGGGGGCAACGACGCCAAAGCGTGTCGCGCCAATGCTGTACTGCCCGTTGCCAACATCGACCACACCTGCACCATCAGCGAGTTGTGGTACGCGATGTCCGAGACTCGGCCGGTGTGCCGCCCCTGACCCAGGTACGGCAGCAGATCCCGGGGTCCGACGATCGCCTCGGCCTTGAACAACGTGGCCGGAGCAGCGAGTCGAGCGGTGGCGCGCAAGGCCTGGGTGACCGCGTGCACCTCGGGCTGGTTCTGGCAGTTGGTTCCCAGCCGCTTCCACAGGAATGCGATCGCATCGAGGCGCAGCACTTCCACTCCGAGGTTTGCCAGGTGCAGCACGATACTCGCGAACTCCTGCAGCACAGCGGGATTGGCCCAGTTCAGATCCCACTGCCATTCGTTGAACGTGGTCCACACCCACTCGCCGAGTGTGCCGTCGAAGGTGAAGCTGCCGGGCGCGAAATCGGGAAACACCTCGGGGAGAGTGCGCTCGTACGAGTCCGGGGTGGTGCGATCGGGATAGATCAGGAAGTAGTCTCGATACTTCGGATCGCCTGCGCGCGCCTTCTCTGCCCATTCGTGTTCGCGAGCAACGTGATTGAGCACCAGATCGACTACTAGACTGATGCCGCGGCCGCGTAGCGTCTCCGCGAGTGCCCGTAAGTCTTCGTTGGTACCGAGATCCTCGCGCACCGCTCGGTAGTCCATCACCGCGTAGCCGCCGTCGTTGTCGCCGGGCCGCGGTTGCAGCAGCGGCATCAGGTGCAGGTAGGTGACACCTAGTTCGGTCAGATGGTCGAGCCGCTCGCCCACCCCGCGCAGGGTTCGGCCGTACCGGTCGACGTAACAGGCGTAACCGAACATGTCCGGCTGCTGAAACCAGTCCGGTTCGAGCAAACGACGCTGATCGAGCCGGTGCAGATCCTCCGGGCGGGCGGCATAGGCGCGCGCAGCGATCTCCACGAGGGTGGCCGCCACGGCATCGGGATCGGGGTACACGGCGGTGACCGCGTCGTGCAGATCGGGAAACCACTGCTCGAGACGCAACTCGAACGTCTCGCGTCGGTGGGCGGGAAGTTCGGCGAGGATGCCTCGGGTGTCGTCGGAGACGGCGGGGTGAACCATGGACACATTCTGGCATCGACCCCAGCGTGCGGGCGCGCATACATCCGGTTACCGCGGGGTATCAGAGGCCCATGTCATTGCTGACCCGCACGCTGGACACGATCCTCGACAGAGCAGTCGTTCCCGGATACTCCCGCATCGGTGCCACGGTGCGTCGCCGATTCTGGGCCGCGGATCCGGCGCCGTTCCCCTCCCCCATCGACATGGTGGTGACCGGTGCGTCGTCCGGCTTGGGCGCAGCCACGGCGAAGGAACTGGCCAGGTTGGGGGCTCGGGTGCACCTGGTCGGCAGGTCTGCCGATCGGCTGGAGTGCGCGGCCGCCGCCATCCGAGCCGAGGTGCCCGACGCCTCGCTCGTGGTGCGTGAGTGCGACATCAGCAATCTCGATTCCGTTGCCGAGTTGATCGCGACATTGGCGTCCGAACTCACCGCGGTGCACGCGCTCGTGCACTGCGCCGGGGTCATGCCGGATGGGCGGCAGCTGTCCGCGCAAGGTCACGAATCTGCTTTCGCCACCCACGTTCTGGGGCCGGTCGCGCTGACGGTGGGACTGCGCGAGCTGTTCGACGCCGGATCGCGGGTCGTGTTCGTCTCCAGCGGCGGCATGTACCCGGTGCCGCTGCAGTCCGCCGATTTCGAGTACGAGAACGGCAAGTACTCCGGTATGACGGCGTACGCCAGGACCAAGCGCATGCAGGTGGTGGTGACCGAGCAACTGGCCGAGCGGTTCTCACTCGAAGACGATCCGGTGGTGCACAGCATGCATCCCGGTTGGGCGGCGACACCCGGCGTCACCGGATCGATGCCACTGTTCGGTTCGGTGATGAAGCCGATTCTGCGCAGTGCCGACGACGGGGCCGACACCATCGTCTGGCTCGTCGCATCCGACCAGGCGTTGACCAGTACCGGCACGTTCTGGCACGACCGAGCCCCGCGTCCGACGCACTACCCGTCGTGGCGGGGTGATTCACCTCGCGTGCGAGATGCCTTGTGGGCCAGCGTGGTCGAGGCAACCGGTATCGAGATCTGACGTCGTTCACGGCTCTCGTGCAGGCTGTTTCCGCCCAACGACCGCGTTTCGAATGAGGATCAGCAGGGTCAAGCTGAATCCCCAGCCGAGCATGCACAGAATGACACCCACACCCGACTGCCCGGTGACATCGGTACTCGCTTCGACGCAGAACGCCGTCGAGAAGCCCGCCGTCATGCCCAACGCAGATACGTGTCCACCGGTCTTCGGCCATCGTGACAGGTGCGCTGCCAGCAGGCACAGCAACACGACCGTCGCACCGCACGCAGCGACTTGCCATGTTGGGAACTCGTTCGGGGCCGGGAGACCAGGGCCACGCACTTCGCCTCGGTAGTCGGCAGACCAACTCAGCCACCCTGCACACGCTACGAAACCCGATGCGGCAGCAGTCGATCCGGTGGCCCACAAGCCGAGCGGACCGGTTCCCCTTCCTTCTCGACGCTTCGCGAAGACGGCCCACAGAACAAGCGCCCAGAACGTCGACGGCACCCCGACGAAAACGAAGACAATCCACAGAAACTGTGACCACGAAAAGTCGACTGCCATGACCCGACGCTATCGGACATCGCATAGCTACAGTCGAGATATGTCGCTCGTCGATCGGTTGTCGAACTCGCTCCCCACGGATCGGATCGTTGTCGATCCCGACGTCATCGCGTCGTACCAGCACGACGAGGCAGAGTGGGCACCGTATTCGGTCCCGATCGCGGTCGTTCGGCCCCGCACCGCTGAGGAAGTGCAGGCCGTCGTTCGCGCATGCCTCGCTCACGGCGCGCCCATTGTCACTCGCGGGGCGGGCACCGGACTGTCCGGTGGTGCGAACGCCACCGAGGGATGCGTCGTGCTCGCCCTCGACGGCATGGATGCGATCAAGGAGATCGACCCGCTCGAGCGCTACGCCGTCGTCGAGCCAGGGATGGTCAACGACCATTTGCGGGCAGCGGTTGCCGAACAGGGTCTCTGGTACCCGCCGGATCCGGCGAGCGCTCCATGGTCGACCATCGGCGGCAACGTCGCCACCAACGCCGGCGGACTGTGCTGTGTGAAGTACGGCGTCACCCGCGATTACGTCATGGGCATGCAGGTGGTCACCGGCACCGGAGAATTGGTGAGGCTCGGACGTAAGACCGCCAAAGGTGTTGCCGGATACGATCTTGCGGGCCTGATGGTCGGATCGGAAGGCACGCTCGGCATCATCACGGAGGTGACGCTCAAGCTCCGTCCGCTCCAGGATCCGCAGCGGACCGTCGCCGGCTACTTCGATTCGATCGTCGACGCCGGGCGTGCCGTCGCTGCGGTGGCCGCCGCCGGATTGACGCCATCCGCGTTGGAGCTGATCGACAAGCAGTGCCTCATCGCTGTCGACGCCTGGAAGAACATGGGGCTATCGGTGGAGGCGAATGTGGTGTTGCTCGGACGGATCGACGATCCCGGACTCATCGGAGACCAGGAAGCCGAGAAGATGCTCTCGTGCTTCGAGGAGGCCGGGGCCACGTGGTCCGCGGTCTCGACGGATCAGGAGGAGGCCGACGCGCTGTTCGCTGCCCGACGGTTGGCGTATCCCGCGATGGAGCGCCTGGGGCCGGTATTGACCGAGGATGTCTGCGTGCCGAAGAAGCATGTGCCCGAGATGCTCTCACGCATAGAGCAGATCGGCCTGCGTTACGAGACGACGATCGCCAACATCGCCCACGCAGGCGACGGAAACCTGCACCCATTGCTCATCACGCCGCACGACGACCTCCCGGCTCGGGAGCGGGCTCAGGCCGCCTTCGCCGAAATCATCGACGCGGCATTGGAACTCGGTGGCACCGTCACCGGCGAGCATGGAGTCGGACTGCTCAAGATGGACGGTCTGGTGCAAGAACTCGATCCGGTGGTGTTGGACATGCACCGCGCGGTGAAAAAGGCGCTCGATCCCCACGGAATCCTGAACCCGGGCAAGGTATTCGCGTCGTAACGGTTTCAGCCCTGTGGTTGTGATCGCAGATTGCCGTTGTGCAGCACGGTCACCAGGAGACTCGGCAGGCCGTTGACCAGGACGAGAACCGCGACCACGACGCTCACGGCCAGCCACGGCTCGGTCAGCCAGAAATGCTTGCCGAGCTGTAGCGCACCGACAAGGCTCAGTATCCAACCCGCAGTCTGGGCGCGTCGGGCGCGTCGGGCAGGTCTGACCGGATACGAGCCGTTCGCAGTGGGCAATCTACGGCCGTAGTTCTCACGAGCGACAATTCGAGCTGCGACGACGTGAAGCAGCACAGCGAAGGTGATGACACACACCGCAGCCACCATGCGACCGTCACCTACTTCCCCATCGGTTCCCGTCAGCGCAGTCTCGCAGGTCGAATAGCAATGCGCCACCACGCAGTTCTAGGTCGCAACGATCGCGCCAGGGGCTGCCGTGTTGCAGTCGACTGCCCACGCTGCGATTCTGTGGTCGTGCGAGTAGCTCTCATAGCCGATATTCACGGCAACATCGCGGCGCTCGACGCCGTCCTCGAAGACATCGAACGCCATCGCGTCGAGTCGGTGATCAATCTCGGCGATCTACTTTCCGGCGGCCTGCATCCGCGTCGAACTGCGGATCGGTTGATGGCGCTGGACTTCCCCACTATCGCAGGCAATCACGATCGCTATCTGCTCGAACAGCATCCCGATTCCATGGGCAGTTGGGATCGGCACGCCCATGATCGACTCGACGACGAGCATCGACAGTGGCTGGGCTCGCTGCCGTTCTCACTCGACCTCGATCACGGAATCCTCGCAGTGCACGGAACACCCACCGATGATCAGCAGTACTTTCTGCACTCGGTGGACCCCGACGGCTCTCGCGAGGCAACCGAAGACGAAATCCTCGACCGGTCAGCAGGTTTCACCGACAGAGCTGTCATCGCCTGCGGACACACCCACTTGCAGCGACAGTGGACTCTCCCCAGCGGCACACTCGTGGTCAATCCAGGAAGCGTCGGCACCCCCGCGTACGACGACGATCAGCCTTACCCGCACGTCATGGAATCCGGGTCTCCGCATGCACGCTACGCGGTACTCGACGACCACGACCGTGGCAGCTGGACAGTCTCGTTCGAGCTGGTCGAATACGACCACGTCGGTGCAGCCGCCGATGCCCGCGCACACGGGATGATCGACATCGCCGACGCTCTTCTCACCGGATTCGTCGGCCCTGCGCCACACATGCCGTCACACTGATCGCGTGAAGATCACCGACGCTCAGCGCCGACACCGGCTCGTCGCGCAGCACTTCGCCCATGCCTCGACCGCCGAAGCTGTGGTGTCGTCACTTCTCGCGTTGCATGCGACCGATCCGGCGACGGTGTATCTGTCGGTGCTGGCCCGCGCCCGAACACTGGGACTCTCGGATGTTCGTGATGCGATGTACGAGCGCCGGAGCCTGGTGCGATTGATGGCGATGCGGCGCACGATGTTCGTCGTCGCTCACGACGACGTTCCGATGATTCACGCTGCGGCGAGCCTCGGGGTTTCGCGCACCATGCGAGCGCGACTGATCAAGCAAGTCTCCACGTTGCCCACCGAACCGGTGATTCCCGACGTCGAATCATGGCTCGCCGCAACCGAAGCCGAGACTGAATCGGCGTTGCGATCGATGGGGACCGCCACCGGAGCCGAGCTCTCGGCAGCCGTGCCCGGCCTCAAGACCGCGCTGCTGCCGACCACCGACAAGGTGTACGACGTCAGGCGGTACGTCACCTCCGAGGTGCTGGTGATGATGGCCGCCGAGGGAAAATTGGTGCGCGTCGAACCACGGGGCGCGTGGACTTCCCGACGGCACGCATGGGCACCGATCGATCATTGGTGGCCGGACGGGATTCCCGATCTCGACGAGACCGAGGCGAGGACGGACCTGGCACGACGCTGGCTCGAGGTGTTCGGACCTGCAACCCTCGACGATCTGCAGTGGTGGACGGGCTGGAACAAGACGCAGACTCGCGGGGCGGTCTCGGGTCTCGACACCGTGGCACTCGAACTGACCGAGGGCGACGGAATTATGTTGCCCAGCACTAACTTCGACAAGCCGTCCGGCACGGACGTCATGCTGTTACCTGCACTCGATCCGACGCCGATGGGTTGGAAGCACCGCACCTGGTATCTCGGCGAACACAAGGCCCCGTTGTTCGACACCTTCGGCAACATCGGCCCGACCATCTGGTCCGGGGGCCGCATCGTCGGCGGCTGGGCGGTGACCGGTTCCGGCGAGGTGGTCACCGAATTGCTCGAGGACGTCGGATCGACGGCATCGAAAGCAGTTGCAGCCGAGGTCGAACGACTCACCACCCTGCTCGACGGCACCCCGGTGGTCCCTTCCTTCCCGACACCGCTGGAGAAGAAACTTCGTGGGAAGAAGTAGCCGACCTGCGCCTGGTCAGCAATGCACGCGACCGATCAGCGCTCGAATTCGCGGTAGGGTCAGACCGTGCCGATCAGTCTGGTTTCCATCGTCCTCCCCGTGTACAACGGTTTGCCCGATCTGGACGAGCAGCTCGAGGCCATCGCCGGACAGGACTACACGGGCGATGTCGAGCTCATAATCAGCGACAACGGCTCGACCGACGGCCTGCGCGCACACCTCGAAGAACTCTCTCTGCCTCTGTCGATGCGTAGGGTCGACGCCTCCGCCAAGCGTGGAGTTTCGTACGCCAGAAACGTCGGCGTGAAAGCCGCACGCGGTGACATCGTGGCCGTCGTCGACCATGACGACGTCGCTCATCCGACGTGGCTGACTGCGATGGTGCGTGCGCTCGACAGCTTCGACGCCGTGGGCGGCGCACTCGAAATCGAATCCCTCAATTCGGCAGACGTGGCGGAGTGGCGAAATGTACCGCCACCCGGCGCTCTGTTCCCCACTGCCTATCTGCCCTACGCGCCGGGCAGCAACTTCGCAATGTGGCGTGAAGTTTTCGACAAGGTCGGTGACTTCGACGAGGACCTCATCGGCGGTGCCGAGGACGTCGATTACTCGTGGAGGATTCAGCAAGCGGGATTGACGCTCGGACATGCCGCCGATGCGTTGGTCGCCTACCGCATCAGAACCACTGTCCGCCGATCGTTCGTGCAAGGGCGCGCCTATGGGCACACGTCCTATCAACTGTCGACGAAGCACCGTGCGGCGGGCTGCCCGCACCCGTCGTCGTTCGTCCGGATCCCCGTACATGCAGTGTCGATCTTTTATCTTGCGACAGTTCGTAATCCGTGGCTACCGAAATTACTGAGACCGATGCCCGTCGGTCTGTGGGCTCACTACATCGGGATTCACTATGGCGCACTGCGGATTCGAGTGACGACGCTCGTCAGACGACAGCGGCCGAGCGTCCGATGACCCGCGGGACCATCGACGCGATACGCGAGGAGACTCTCGCCGTCCTGCGGACTCATGCGGCACCGGGCGATCGCGTGGCTCACTTGGATTTTCCGAATCATTACAACGCCGGCGACTCACTCATCTACGCCGGCGAGGTCGAGTATTTGAAGCGATTGAACGTGCATGTCGACTACGTGTCGGATCCCTTCACTCACAACGATGCTCTTCTCGAAGAACGAATCGGTGACGGAACCCTGTTTCTGCAAGGCGGGGGAAATTTCGGTGACCGGTGGCCGATCGACCAGAAATTCCGTGAAGCGATCGTTGCGCGGTTTCCTCGCAACAAGATCGTCTGTCTTCCCCAGAGCATCGACTTTGCCGACACCGACGCCCTTGCGAGGACCGCAGCCCTGTACGCACAGCACCCGGATCTGACCCTCATGCTGCGTGAAAAACGTTCGTACGAGTTGGCGCTCGCTCATTTCCCGAACAACCGCGTCGAATACTGTCCGGACATGGCGTTCGGTGCCGACATCGCTCGAAGCGCCGAAGGCACTGCAGTGGACGTCGTGAAACTCCTGCGCGCCGATTCGGAAAGCCTCGGCCACGCGGCGGTGAACATCGACGCCTCGTCCGTGCACTACGACTGGGGCCTACGCGGAACGGATCTGGCGATCTCGACGGCGGTGATGCTGCCGACTCTGATTGCGCAACGTTTCCCCAGAACGAATCGGCTGCTCTACCCCGCTCTCCTACGCTCGTACGAGCAGACTGCGAAGCTCAACCTTCGTGTGGCCCAACGCATTCTGAACCTAGCTCCTGTCGTGCTCACCGATCGGCTGCACGCTGCCGTACTGGCCGCAATGATGGGCAAACGTGTCGTGGCGATGGACAACGCGAACAAGAAGGTATCCGGCATCTACGACGCCTACCTGCACCGCTTCGACAATGTCCACTACGCATCGAACTCCGACGAGGCTGCCGAGTTGGTTCGGCAGGCCGTGTCCGACTGTCGCGGGTGAACGCTGGTCGACACCGCGGGGAGGTTCAGAAGGGGTAGCGGCCCTCGGCCCAGGCGCGAGCGGCCGGAGGTGTCACGGCCTCGACAGGTTCTCCGTCGCGGAAGTACTGCGTGTGCAGAATCCGACCCTCGTCGACCGCTTCCTGCCAGGCCTGAGTGGGGCCTTCGCCGAACCAGAGCCACGGGGTGATGTCGTCCATGATCACGACCGATTCTGCGGTAGCGAGCGCACGTAGATCGTCGAGGTCTGCGCGAGCACCCTCCACCGAGTGGTCTCCGTCGATGAAGATGACGTCGAACCGCATGTCCGGGTGTTCCTTCGCATAGGCCGCGATGGTGGTGTGCGAGTCACCCTGAATCAGGGTGTGGCGGCCCGGAAAGTGTTCGTCGATATGGGCTTTCGCGGCGGCACTGTAGGCGTACGCGGCCAGGTCGAAGGACACGACGGTCGTATCGGGCGATGCGTCGAGAAACGCCCAACTCGAGAAGCCGGCATTGAACCCGACCTCACAGATCAGCTTCGTACTCGGCCGGGCCGCAAGCGAAGACAAATATGCCTGCTCCGCCTCGTCGGCTCCACGCTCGAAAGGTTCCCCAGCAGTGGCTGTTCGGTGCACCAATGCCTCGAGTTCCTGCAGACCCATTCACGTTCTCCTATCGTCTGATTCGGAGCGTAGTCAGCATCGGTGGGCGGCGCAGACGACGACGCCCACTCGCAGAACACGCCACCACGGACCTGTTGGATCTTCCGTCACGGCGAGGGTCCCGTGAGCCTCGTTGTCCCGCCGGGACCCTCGGTCTACCGAGCGTGCTCGCTCAGTCGACGACAGAACGAACAATCTCGGCGATACGCTGCGCCGTAGCGTCGTCCACAGTCTCGAAGTACCACGCCGCCGGCATCAATTGCCCGTCCGCGCCACCGGCAGCGTGAAATGCCGCCTTCTCGGTGATGGCCAGATTCAATCGATCGTCGTTGCGCAGCGTCACAAGCGCCGGCGTGCTCGCCGACTTCGCGTAGGCGGGCATTCCGTACCAGATCCGCGGCTTCAACGTGGGGGCCGCAAACACGATGATGTCGTGCACACGTTGCATGACCGAACGCCGAGGTTCGTCCATCTTCGAGATCTTTTCGATCACCTGAGCCAAATTCTTCTCGTCCTTCGACGACATGTCATGTCCTTTCGTCAACCGATGTCGGGCATCGGCGGAATGAAGATGGCGCAATTCTGCGCCGCACCCCATCCGGACATGTCCTGAGCTGGTCAGGCCTCTCCTCGATGATTCACGTGGTTGCCACGTGGAAGCGCAGTCGGTGGCGCGTACCACCGCGGTAATAATATCCGACACGCGGTCGTACTGCGCCACCGATTCTGCAGATTCGCGACTAGACGTTGAAGCGGAACTCCACGACATCGCCGTCGGACATGATGTAGTCCTTGCCCTCGATGCGCACCTTGCCCGCAGCCTTGGCCGAGGCCATGGAACCCGCGGCGACGAGGTCGTTGAAGGAGACGATTTCGGCCTTGATGAATCCGCGCTCGAAGTCGGTGTGAATGACGCCCGCTGCCTGCGGTGCAGTGTCACCACGATGAATGGTCCACGCACGGGCCTCTTTCGGGCCTGCGGTGAGGTAGGTCTGCAGGCCGAGGGTGTGGAAGCCTGCGCGGGCGAGAGCGTCGAGACCGGGCTCGGTCTGTCCGACGGATTCGAGCAGTTCCGCTGCCGATTCCTTGTCGAGTTCGAGCAATTCGGACTCGATCTTCGCGTCGAGGAACACGGCGTCGGCGGGAGCGACGAGGCGAGCGAGTTCGCCGATCTTCGCATCGTCGGTGAGAACGGACTCGTCGGCGTTGAAGACGTACAGGAACGGCTTGGTGGTGAGCAGCTGGAATTCACCGAGCAGCTCGAAGTCCAGCTTCGCCTTGGCCGAGAACAGCGTCTTGCCGTCGTTCAGCACAGCCTGCGCTGCCAGCGCCGCGTCGAGTGCAGGCTTGCGATCCTTCTTGATCCGCACCTCTTTCTCGAGGCGCGGAATGGCCTTCTCGAGGGTCTGCAGATCTGCGATCGCGAGTTCGGTTTCGATGACCTCTATATCGGCGGTCGGGTCGACGCGACCGTCGACGTGCACCACGTCGTCGTCGGCGAAGACACGAACGACCTGGCAGATGGCGTCGGCCTCACGAATGTTCGCGAGGAACTTGTTGCCCAGTCCTGCGCCCTCGGACGCACCCTTGACGATGCCGGCGATGTCGACGAACGACACCAACGCAGGCACGAGCTTCTCCGAACCGAACACCTCGGCCAGCTTCTCGAGCCGGGGATCCGGCAGCGCGACCACACCGACGTTGGGCTCGATGGTGGCGAACGGATAGTTCGCGGCCAGCACATCGTTGTTGGTCAGTGCATTGAAGAGGGTGGACTTGCCGACGTTGGGCAGTCCGACGATTCCGAGGGTGAGGCTCACGGTCTATGGAGTCTACTTTGACGACACCACCAGCTCGGACAGTGCCCGGCCAGCGACGAGGCCGGGCACCCTGGGCGGCGACACAACCACGTCAGCGCGGGCACGATCCGGATCGGACTCTGTGTCCATGCCCGCGATGCGAGAAACCTGAGTTACGTCGAAGTCAAGTGCCTGGCCCTAGTACGAGTTCGCGACGACCAAGGCAATGAAGGCGAAGTACAGGACTATGAGGACGACGAATATCCCCAGCGACAGTTTGCCGAAGAACCCGGCACGATTCGACGAATAGAGCGCGCCCTGAGCGTCCCCCATCATCCACAGCGGGTGCACCTTCAGTGCGTGATTGAAGGCCGGGATGGCCAACGGCCAGAAGAAGATGATGGCGACGACGGCCCATCCCGCATTGGACGACGGCAGAGTCGGTGGTTGCACATAGGACTGCGCTGCCGGATAGGGCTGCTGGAACTCTGACTGCTCGTACGGATTCGACATGATCATTTCCCCCGATTGTTCGATGACGGACAACCAGTAGGACGCCGTACCGACGCGTTGGGTTCCACCGAATCGAATCCGGTCGATCTCGAGTTCAGGTGGTGATTGCCGAATTGGGGTCCCAGCTCGCCAGGATCGGCAAGATCTTGGCGGTGCTCGACCCGTCCTCGACCGTGTAGACGATGAGACTCTGCCCCGGCTCGCTGGGCGAGGTCAGAAATTCGATACCGAATTCGAGGGTCCCCGCCGACGGATGCTGAATGATCTTGGTTGCGCGTTCGAATTCACGAACCTCGTGGTCGCTCCACCATTGCTCGAAAAAAGGCTCCGTGGAACGCAATTCGTCGATCAACGCAGTGAGCGCGCGGTCCCCGGGTCGACGAGCGAGCTCGCGGCGCAGATTGGCGACCGCGGCGGCCGCGAACTGCGACCAGTTGACGATTCGCTCGCGGGCGATGGGATTGCGAAACAGATAGTCGAACAGCGATTCTCCGGCCGCCGACGGCAAACTCAGCACTGATCGAACCAATGCGTTGCTGGCCAGTATGGTGCCCGAGCGTCCGAGTAGCAGCACCGGAACGTGATCGAGCGTCCTCATCACCTGGAGCAATCCCGGATCCGGTCGCTCAGTGGCGTCATCGACGGATCCGGCGGGAGATGCAAGGTCGAGCAGATGAGCCGACTCCACCTCGTTCAACTTCAGCGCCCGAGCGATCGCTCGCAGCACCTCGATCGACACGTTTGCCTGCCGACCCTGTTCGAGCTTGCTGTAGTAATCGGGGCTCACTCCGGCCATCGCAGCGAGTTCTTCCCGCCGCAGTCCAGGCACTCGTCGGACACCGGGATACGTGCGCAGTCCGGCCTCGGTGGGGGTGATGCGGTCGCGCCGATCACGCAGAAACGCGCTGAGGGCGGACCTGTCGTTGCTCACGAATTCCACAGTAGCGACACCGATGGTTGCCAGCCTGGTCATGCCAGACCTAGGTCGAGTGACGCCTGGTTGGCCGTGTTCAGCGCCCGTAGACATGACGTCATGACTTCTTCTGCATCACAGCGACTTTCCGGACGGACCGCCGTCATCACCGGATCCACCAGCGGTATCGGTGCCGCAATCGCCTCGACTCTCGCCGCGCACGGAGCATCGATCGTCGTCAGCGGCCGCGACTCCGCGAAGGGTTCGGCGGTGGTCGATCGAATCTCCGCGGCCGGCGGCACCGCGAGTTTCGTGCCGGTGGACCTCTCCGGCAGCTACCAGGACATCCGCGACTTCGCTGGGGCCGCCACCGCCGCTCTGAAAGGTCGCGTGGACATTCTGATCAACAACGCCGGCATCTATCCCGCCACCGCAACCGCAGATCTCGCCGACGAGCAACTCGACGCCATGCTTGCCGTCAACGTCCGAGCTCCGCACGTGCTCGTCGGTGAACTGGCACCGGCCATGGCCGAGCGCGGCAGCGGCGTCATCGTGAACATCGGATCGTGGATGGCCACGATGGGGAGCCCGTTCGCCGCGATGTACTCCGCAACCAAGGCTGCCGACGAACAACTCACGCGCAGTTGGGCCGCCGAGTTCGGCCCACGCGGCGTGCGGGTCAACGCTCTCGCACCCGGTGCGACGCTGACGCCGGGCAACGAGGATGCGCGGGAGGTGTTGGACGCCATGACGGCCGGAACGCCTGCAGGCACTGTCCTTTCGCCACAGGACATCGCGAACGGTGTGTTGTTCCTGGTCTCCGACGACGCCGCGATGGTGCACGGTACAACGCTCTACGTCGACGGCGGTATCTCGGTCACCCGCGGATGAACGCGCGTACCGAAGACCGCTACTGAGCTGAGGTCTTCAGCGTCGAGGTGGCCTCGGCCAACCGAGTGACGGCGTCCCAATCCTCCTGCGCCACGGCCGAACCCGGAGTGAGCCACGATCCCCCGACGCAGCCGACGTTCGGCAGGGCCAGGTACGTCGACGCATTGGCGGTCGAGATGCCACCCGTCGGGCAGAAGCGTGCGGCCGGGATCGGCGAGTGGATCGACTTCAGGAAGTTCGCCCCGCCCGACGCCTCGGCCGGGAAGAACTTGAGCTCGGTGTAGCCGGCTTCGAGGAGGGTGAGCACCTCGGATACCGTTGCGGCACCGGGCAAGTGGGGTAGCCCGGTGTCTCGCATGGCTTTGGTCAATCCCGAAGTGCAGCCCGGCGACACCAGGAACTGAGCGCCCGCATCGGCGGCCTGCTTGGCCTGACCGGGGGTGATGATGGTGCCGGCACCGACGAGGATGTCGGGAACCTCGGCGGCGATGCGCTCGATGGCGTCGAGGGCCACCGGTGTCCGCAGGGTCAGCTCGATGACGGGCACTCCGCCCGCCACCAGGGCGCGGGCAATCGGAACGGCATGATCGAGGTCGTCGATGACGACGACGGGGATGACGGGGACGCGGTCGAGCAGAGATGCAGTCACGTTCTTACCTTCTTCTTCAGTTACAGGGACTCAGCGCATGACGAACATTGCACCCTCGTCGGCCGGGCCGACGAGCGCACGCATGCCCGAGAACAGGTCGCGACCGGTGCTGGACCACTCGTCCTTGTCCAAGGCTCGGCCGGTGACCGGCCGTGCCTCGAACTCGTCGAGCGGTACGTCGATCGACAGTGTGCCACCTAGGGAATCGAGGGTGATGATGTCACCGTCGAGAATTTTCGCGATCGGTCCCCCACTCGCGGCCTCGGGCGTGAGGTGAATTGCCGCAGCGACTTTGCCGGAGGCACCGGACATTCGGCCGTCCGTGATCAGCGCGACGGAACGTCC
The DNA here is from genome assembly GCF_033142325.1 of Rhodococcus sp. IEGM 1370. Classification (NCBI taxonomy): domain Bacteria; kingdom Bacillati; phylum Actinomycetota; class Actinomycetes; order Mycobacteriales; family Nocardiaceae; genus Rhodococcus; species Rhodococcus sp. IEGM 1370. The sequence goes on from NZ_JAWLRY010000026.1 coordinate 35,833, forward strand.
CTTGTCCTGCAGAATTCCGAGAGCCGGGGTGAGCTTGTGCAACTCGGGCATACCGTTGGCCTTCGGGCCCTGATAACGCAGCACGGCAACGAAGTCGCCGTCGAGTAGCCCTGCTTCGAATGCCTCGAGGAAGTCGGCTTGATCATCGAACACTCGCGCCGGTCCGGTGACCACGCGATGTTCGGGTGCCAGTGCAGAAGTCTTGATGACGCACTTACCGATCGGCCCGGTCAGCATCTTCAGTCCGCCGTCGGCGCTGAACGGCTCGTTCGCGCCTCGTAACACGGTGTCGTCGTGGCTCATCCGAGTACCGTCCTGCCACATCACCCCGTCGCCGTCGAGCTTCGGCTCCTGCGTGTAGCGCCGCAGACCCGGCCCGGCAACGGTTTTCACATCCTCGTGCATCAACCCGGCGTCGAGCAGAGACCCGATGACGAACCCGAGTCCACCGGCCGCGTGGAAGTGATTCACGTCGGCCTTGCCGTTCGGGTAGATCCGGGCCATCAGCGGCACGACGGCCGACAGATCGGACAGGTCCTGCCAGGTCAACGTGATACCCGCGGCTTTCGCGATGGCGACGAGGTGCATCGTGTGATTGGTCGAGCCGCCGGTGGCGAGCAGTGCAACGCAGCCGTTGACGATCGACTTGACGTCGACGACCTCCCCCACCGGCGTGTAATTGTCGCCGAGCGACGTCAGACCGGTGACGACGTGGGCGGCCTCGCGGGTCAACGCGTCGCGCATCGCGGTTCCGGGGTTGACGAACGACGATCCCGGCAGATGCAGGCCCATGACCTCCATGAGCAACTGATTGGAATTGGCTGTTCCGAAGAACGTGCAGGTACCACTACTGTGATACGACGCGGCCTCGGCGTCGAGCAGAGCCTCGCGCCCCACCTTGCCCTCGGCGTAGAGCTGGCGCGCTTTTGCCTTCTCCCCGTTGGGGAGTCCGGACGTCATCGGCCCGGCGGGCACGAACACCGCAGGCAGATGGCCGAAACTCAGTGCGCCGATGAGCATTCCGGGGACGATCTTGTCGCACACCCCGAGCATCAGGGTGGCGTCGAACATGTCGTGAGACAACGCGATTGCGGTCGACATCGCGATGATGTCGCGACTGAACAGCGAGAGCTGCATGCCGTCACGGCCCTGGGTGATGCCGTCGCACATGGCGGGGACCCCACCGGCGAACTGCGCGATGCCGCCGGCGTCTATGACCGACTTCTTCAGCATGGCTGGGTAGGTCTCGAACGGCTTGTGCGCGGAGAGCATGTCGTTGTAGGCGGAGACGATCGCGATGTTGGGCTTGACCATGCCACGCAGCGCTTGCTTGTCGGCCTTGCCGGAGGCCGCGAAGCCGTGGGCGATGTTGGCGCAGGCGAGTCGGCCACGGGCCGGGCCCTGATCCCCGGCATCAGCGATTCGAGCGAGATATGTGGTGCGGTCGGACTGGCTGCGGTCTGCGATGCGGTCGGTGACCTGACGCAGGACCGGATGAAGTGTGTCCATGAGTATCTCCGATGTTCGGTCTCTCACGACTCAGCCTAAAGCCAGTTAAGTCCATCGGCAACCCAACTTATGCTTTTCAAAGTCATAAGTGACACTTCTTAGGCTGTTGCCGTAGAAGTTGCCAGTTGGTTGAATGGCGTCTATGTCCATGCCGCGCCTGAGCGCTCCACCTGCGACGGCAGGTGAGGTTTTCGCTCTGATTCGCGACGGAGAAGCAGCTACTCGTGCCGAACTCGGCCGAATCACCGGACTCTCCCGATCGGCCGTTGCCTCCCGCGTCGCCGCGCTCACCGAGCTCGGCCTGGTCATCGAAACCGAGGACACGCACTCGACCGGCGGTAGGCCCCCGGCGAGACTGTCCTTCGACATCGACGCCGGAGTCGTGCTCGCCGCCGCGATCGGCCGCAGCCGCTCCCAACTGGGCGTGTTCACCCTCGGCGGCGAGTTGCTCGCGAGCGACACCGTCGATCAGGAAATCGGCGTCGGCCCGGACGAGCTGATGCCGCAGATCACCAAGCGCTTGCAGGCATTGCTCGACGAATCGCACCGAACCGACCACCGCATCCTCGGCGTCGGACTGTCCATCCCCGGCACCGCCGACACCGACCGAGGGTGCAGCCTGGACTCGCCGATCATGCACGGCTGGGACGGAGTGCCGCTGGCACCGTTCTTCGCCGACACCACGTCTGCTCCGGTCTTCCTCGACAACGACGCCAACGCCATGGTGTTGGCCGAACGCCGCGACAATCGAGATCGCTTCCAGAACGCCCTACTCGTCAAGGCCTCGACCGGGCTCGGTGCCGGAATCGTCGCAGGCGGCGCATTGCAGCGCGGATCATTGGGCGCTGCAGGCGAATTCGGCCACACCAAGACCGCTGCCGCGGCAGGCGTCGCATGCAGGTGCGGCGACAGCGGCTGCCTCGAAGCCATCGCGGGCGGCTGGGCTCTGGTGCGCGCACTCAACGAGCAGGGCCGCGCAGTGGGCCACGTTCGCGGCGTCGTCGATCTCGCGGTGAGCGGCGACCCCGAAGCACGCAGACTCATTCGCGACAGCGGACGGCACATCGGTGAAACCCTGGCCGGTGCCGTCAACCTGCTCAACCCCGAGGTCCTGATCGTCGGCGGCGACATGGCGAACGCCTACGACATCTTCGTCGCCGGCCTCCGCGAGACCGTCTACGGAAACGCCACCGCGCTGGCCACCAAAGCCCTCACCATCCAGGCCACCACCCACGGTGACCTCTCCGGGGTGATCGGCAGTGCGGCGCTGGTGCTCGATCAGGTGCTCAGCGCCCGGGCCGTCGACGACGCATTGGGCGGCTGACCGCGGGCATCGTCGCCGCGATTGCCGCTCGTCGCACTCCAGCGACCGCCGGGCGCACCGCGATGCGTCGATTCGAGGACGCACACCGGCGGCCCACATAGGGTGATCGCAGTCACACCTGCGATCCTGGAGACCCCACACATGTCACTGAAAGCGGCCGACGAACCACACGTCGAATTGCTGAAGACAGATCCCGACCTACCGCCGGTCGGCGTCGTCGAGTCACATCCGATGACCCCGATCAAGCGCCTGATGCTCGTCGCCATCGGCCTACTCGGCGGTGTTGCGTGGACGATCATCGCGATCGTCCGCGGAGAGAATCCCAACGCCGTCTGGTTCGTCATCGCCGCGGTGTGTACGTACATCTTCGCTTTCCGCTTCTACGCCAGGCTGATCGAACGCAAGATCGTCTTCCCACGCGACGACCGCGCCACTCCTGCCGAGATTCTGGAAAACGGCAAGGACTACATGCCGACGGATCGTCGGGTGCTGTTCGGCCACCACTTCGCCGCGATCGCCGGAGCAGGCCCGCTCGTCGGCCCCGTCCTCGCCGCTCAGATGGGCTACCTGCCCGGCACCATGTGGATCATCATCGGCGTCGTGTTCGCCGGTGCCGTCCAGGATTTCCTGGTGCTGTGGATCTCGACGCGTCGCCACGGCCGCAGCCTCGGACAGATGGCCCGCGACGAACTCGGAGTCGTCGGCGGTACCGCCGCGCTGATTGCGGTGTTCGTCATCATGATCATCCTCATCGCGGTCCTTGCACTCGTCGTCGTCAACGCGCTCGCCGAAAGCCCGTGGGGCGTCTTCTCCATCGCACTGACCATTCCGATCGCACTGTTCATGGGCGTCTACCTGCGCTTCCTGCGACCGGGCAACGTCACCGAGGTCTCACTCATCGGCGTCGTACTGCTGCTACTCGCCATCGTCGCCGGCGGCTGGGTTGCCGAGACCGACTGGGGCACCGACTGGTTCACCCTCTCCAAGGTGACCGTCGCCTGGCTGCTGATCGGCTACGGCCTGCTCGCCTGCATCCTGCCGGTGTGGTTGCTACTCGCCCCGCGCGACTACCTGTCGACGTTCATGAAGGTCGGCACCATCGCCTTGCTGGCCGTCGGCATCCTCATCGCGCGCCCCGAGATCCAGATGCCCGCGATGACGAGCTTCGCCACCGAGGGCAACGGCCCGGCGTTCGCGGGCTCGCTGTTCCCGTTCCTGTTCATCACCATCGCCTGCGGCGCGCTGTCCGGCTTCCACGCTCTGATCTCCTCCGGCACCACGCCGAAGCTGCTGGAGAAGGAAAAGCAGATGCGCATGATCGGCTACGGCGGCATGCTCACCGAGTCGTTCGTCGCCATCATGGCGCTGATCACCGCATGTGTTCTCGATCAGCACATCTACTTCGCGTTGAATGCTCCGGCAACGCTGACCGGTGGCACTCCGGAAACTGCGGCGACGTACGTCAACGGACTGGGGCTCAGTGGCGGCGACATCACCCCGGCCGAATTGAGCCAGGCGGCAACCGATGTGGGCGAGGAGTCGATCATCTCCCGCACCGGCGGCGCACCGACTCTCGCGTTCGGCATGTCGGAGGTACTGCACCAGGTGTTCGGCGGCGAATCGCTCAAGTCGTTCTGGTACCACTTCGCGATCATGTTCGAGGCACTGTTCATCCTCACCACGGTCGATGCAGGCACCCGCGTCGCACGCTTCATGCTCTCCGACAGCATCGGCAACCTGCCCGGAGCCTCGGCCAAGAAGTTCAAGGATCCGTCCTGGCGCCCCGGTGCCTGGATCTGCTCGCTGATCGTCGTCGCGGCCTGGGGCGCAATCCTTCTCATGGGCGTCACCGATCCACTGGGCGGCATCAACACCCTGTTCCCGCTGTTCGGTATCGCCAACCAGCTCCTTGCCGCCATCGCGTTGACGGTGGTGATGGTCATCGTCGTCAAGCGCGGCCTCTACAAGTGGGCCTGGATTCCCGGGGTTCCGCTGGCGTGGGACCTCATCGTCACGATGACCGCGTCGTACCAGAAGATCTTCTCCTCCGTCCCGGCCATCGGCTACTGGACGCAGCATTCCCAGTTTCGCGACGCCAAGGCGCAGGGCCTGAGCGAGTTCGGCAGCGCCAAGACACCCGAGGCGATCGACGCCGTCATCCGCAACACCTTCATTCAGGGCACGCTGTCGATCATCTTCGCGGTATTGGTCCTGGTCGTCGTGATCGCCGGAGTATGGGTGTGCATCAAGGCAGTTCGAGGAGACAATCTGCCCGACAACGAGGAGCCCGAGGTGCCGTCGAAGATCTTCGGCCCCACCGGCTTCGTGCTCACCCCGGCCGAGAAGAAGATCCAGGCCGAATGGGACGAGCTGATCGAGGCGGGCACCGTCCGTCGACCCGGATCGGCGCACTAGATGCGCGGGCTGTGGTGGTGGATCACCTCGGTGATGGGCGATCACGATTACGACCGCTACGTCGCCCATCTGGCTCGCCACCATCCGGATCAGGAACCGCCGACCGTGCGGCAGTACTGGAAGGACAGGCACGCGGAGGCGGACCGGAACCCGGGAGCTCGATGCTGCTGACACGGTGATGTCCGATTTCCGCTAGCACCGACGCGTCCGCGCTGACACAGTAGGTGCATGAGCAGTGAACGGCAGGTGCAAGAACTGGACTTCGATCGGTGCTATCGCGCGGTCTCCTCGCGTGACGCACGGTTCGACGGCCAGTTCTTCACCGCCGTCTCCACCACCGGCATCTACTGCCGACCATCCTGCCCGGCCCGCACACCCAAGCCCGGCAACGTCTCGTTCCTGGCCACCGCAGCGGCGGCTCAACAATCCGGCTACCGCGCCTGCCGCCGCTGCCAGCCCGACGCCAGCCCCGGTTCCCCACGCTGGAACATCCACTCGGACCTCAGTTCTCGCGCCATGCGGCTGATCTCCGACGGAGCCGTCGAACGCGGTGGCGTCGACGGCCTCGCCAGCACACTCGGCTACTCGACCCGGCAGCTGACCCGCGTGCTCACGGCCGAGGTCGGTGCAGGACCGCTCGCGCTTGCCCGCGCGCACCGCGCCCACACCGCCCGCACGTTGATTCAGACCACCGACATGTCGATGGCCGACGTCGCCTTCGCGGCCGGCTTCTCCAGCGTCCGGCAGTTCAACGACACCATCAGGGAAGTCTTCGCCGTCGACCCGTCGACGTTGCGTCGAGAAGCGCACCGCACTGCCGTACCGACCGCGGGTGGAACCGTCACCCTGCGCTTGCCGTACCGCCCGCCGCTGGACCGCGGCTGGATCGAGTGGTTCCTGCGTGGCCACGTGGTCGAGGGCATCGAATCGTTCGCCGAGGACGGCGAATACGTGCGATCCCTGAGCCTGCCGCACGCCGCCGGGCTCGTGGCGTTGCGGATGATGGATGGATTCGTCAGCGCCGCAGTAACATTGCAGGACATGCGAGACCTCGCCCCTGCCGTCGCCCGAATCCGACACCTGCTCGATCTCGATGCCGATCCACTCGCCGTCGACGACGCACTGAGCGCAGACCCACAGTTGGCACCGAGCGTCGACGCCCACCCGGGCATTCGCGCCCTGGGAGTGGTCGACGGCGCAGAGATGTTGCTGCGAACCGTGATCGGACAACAGATTTCGCTGAAGGCTGCGGCCACTCACACCGCTAGACTCGTCGACGCTCTCGGCGCACCACTCGATCTCGGCAACGACTCCGTCACCAGGCTGTTTCCCGAACCTGCCGTCATCGCCGAACGAGGCCACGAGGTACTCACCGGACCTGCCGCCCGGGTCCAGACCGTCATCCGCGTCGCCGACGCCATCGCGTCGGGAACCGTCGTGCTCCATCCCGCGCGAGAAGGCCCGGAACTGGAGCGAGAACTGCTCGCACTCAAAGGAATCGGACCCTGGACCGCCCGATACGTCGTGATGCGGCTGCTCGGCGATCCCGATGTTCTGCTCGATACCGATCTCGTCGTCAGACAAGGTGCTCAGGCACTCGACATCTCGTTGAACGATTCTGGCCGCTGGGCTCCGTGGCGTTCGTACGTCTCGATGCACCTGTGGATCACCGCATTGGAAAGAAGACAGCCATGACTGCCACCGCCGCCACCCAGGACACCCCGATCGGGCCGTTCAGCGCCATCGTCGACGCCGATCAGCGCGTCCTGGCATCCGGGTGGACCGCCGATGTCGAAGAACTCCGCGTCCTGATCCACCCGACGATGCGCCCCGACAGCGTGCGCACGGCGGCCGATCTCGGCGATGTGACGCGCGCCGTCGAGAGCTATCACCGCGGTGAGCTGACCGTCATCGACTCCGTTGCCGTCGCGCAACGATCCGGCGAATTTCTCATGCACGCCTGGGGAGTTCTGCGCACCGTCGAACCCGGTGCGCCGGTGACCTACTCCGAGTTCGCAGAACTGTCGGGTAGACCGGCAGCCATCCGTGGTGCTGCGTCGGCATGCGCTCGCAATGCTGCCGCACTGTTCGTGCCGTGCCATCGGGTGGTTCGAATCGGCGGGGCCCTCGGCGGTTTTCGCTGGGGCCTGCCCGTCAAGGAATGGCTGTTGGCACACGAGGCGGCCTGAAAGGCCTCGCCTTGGACGGCGGTGACATACAGCTGGGCATACCGAGACGTTATGGTTCTTCACGATCCGCCATCCGCCGAATGTGAGGAAGCCACAGTGACCGAATCGGCAGTGCCCGGCAGTCCGTCGAAGTCCAAGACGTCCGGCAATGATCGCGGTGACCTCATCGGGGTCGGTGGCATGTGGCTGGCCAAGTGGTCGCTGATCCTCATTGCGATCGCAGCCGGTGCGTGGGTGTTGGGTTGGCTGATCGGGCAGTTCTGGGTGATCCTGCTGCCGGTCCTGCTCGCCGTGATCGTCGCGACGGTGCTGTGGCCGCCGGCGAAGCTGATGATGCGTCTGGGATTTCCTCCGGCCCTGGCCTCGTCGGTATCGCTCGTGGTGTTCTTCGTCGTCATCGGCGGCATCATCACCTTGATCGTTCCGTCGGTCGCCGAGCAGGCTCCCGAGTTGGTCGACCAGGCATCGGGCGGTATCGCGCAGGTTCAGGACTGGTTGAAGGGGCCGCCGCTGAACATCGGCGACGACCAGATCGACTCGGCCGTGTCGGCGATCGTGTCGCGGCTACAGGACAGCGGGGAGGTCATCGCCACCGGCGTGTTCACCGGCGTGTCCGCCGCCGGCTCGCTGTTGGTCACTCTGGCGTTGGTGTTGGTGTTGACGTTCTTCTTCGTCAAGGATGGACCGAAGTTCCTGCCGTGGTTGCACGGGTTCTCCGGTGGCCGCGCCGGAACTCATCTGGGCGAGGTGCTCTCACGGATGTGGGCGACCCTCGGCGGATTCATCCGAACTCAGGCCATCGTCAGTTTCATCGACGCATTCTTCATCGGTCTCGGACTGGTCATTCTCGGCGTTCCGCTGGCGCTGGTGCTGGCGACCCTGACGTTCATCGGTGGCTTCATTCCGATCGTCGGAGCGTTCGTCGCCGGCGCACTCGCTGTGCTGGTGGCCCTGGTTGCGAACGGGCTGACCACTGCACTGATCGTGCTCGCCATCATCGTCGCGGTACAGCAGTTGGAAGGCAATGTGCTGCAGCCCATTCTGCAGAGCCGCAGCATGAACCTGCATCCGGCGATCGTGCTGCTCGCCGTGACGGCAGGCAGCTCACTGTTCGGCATCATCGGCGCGTTCCTGGCCGTCCCGGCCGCGGCGGTTGCGGCCGTGCTGATCCGGTACCTGTCCGAGCAGATCGATGCGCGCTCGAACGAACCGGACCAGGACGAGCTAGAGGACAGAATCCCGCCGCCCGACGGGTTGACCGAGGAGCAGGCCGGCCTCGACGAGGAGAAGAACTCCGACAAGAAGGACTCGGGTCAGGAAGCCACTACCTGAAGCGTGGATCCGGTGCGCTCCCGCTTGACGTAGAGGCGACTGGGAATGCGCTGACGCATCTCGTCGACGTGACTGACGACGCCGACGACGCGTCCGCCCGCACGTAGTTCGTCGAGAACCGCCATCACCGATTCGAGGGTGTCGGCGTCGAGCGTGCCGAATCCTTCGTCGATGAACATGGTGTCGAGGACGACGCCACCGGATTCGGCAGCCACGACATCGGCGAGGCCCAACGCGAGCGAGAGCGACGCGAGAAATGCCTCACCGCCCGACAGTGTCTTGGCCGAGCGCACCACACCGGTGTAGTCGTCCCTGATGTCCAGTCCGAGACCGCCCCGTTTGCCGCGGACGCCTGCCTCGTCGGAGTGCACGAATTCGTATCGTCCCGAAGACATTCGACGCAGCCGCGCGGATGCGGACTCGGCGACATCCTCGAGTCGAGACGCGAGGACGTACGAACGCAACGACATCTTGCGTGCATTCTGTCCCCGGCCTGCCACCACGTCCGCCAGGTTGGCGAGCTCGTCGAATTCCGCACGTTGCGGCGCGATGGCCTGGGCCGCGGTGAACAATTCGGCGATCAACCGTTCCAGATCGTCTGCGCGCCTTCGACATTCCGCCACCGCCGCAGCGGCGACCCTGACTTCGTCGTCCATCTCGGCGCACGCCTGCTCCAGCGGGGCCAGATCCACCGGCGGCCGACCGGCCACGTCCACGATGGTGGGCTCGCGCAGCACGTGCTCGGCATGCGCACGCGTCTCCTCGGCGATACGCAGCTCGGTCTCGATCTGCTCGACGCGGTCTGCGGTCAGCACTGCCCCGGCGGCGGCGTCGACGGACTCGAAGTTCGACGCCTCCACCCCACGGTCCAGTTCTGCTGCCAGCGCATCGGCCCGCGCAGTGGCGTCGAGCCAGGCGATGCGCGCTTCCTGAATACGCCGGGCACCGTCGATCAACGCTTCTCGCTCCGCGATTCGGTCTGCCAGCGACGCACCCTCGTCCACTTCCTCGGCCACCGACGCACGCATCTGCGTCAGCGATTCCTCGGTGGCCGCGATGCGCTCGTCCACGGCACTCCGCGAGGCAACCAGGTCGTGGAGCGTGACCGTCAGCGCGTCCGACTCGCTCCGCAGGCGATCGAGCTCTGCGGATGCCGGTTTTACATCGGCGGCACGCGCACGGGCGTCCTGCACTGCGGTGGTTGCGGCATCGAGCGTCTGGGCCAGCTCTGCAGCGGAGGCCCCACCGGTGCGGTCGTGCAGCAGATCCACGTCCCGTTGCGCTCGAGCAACAACCGCGACCGCCTGATCGAGCACGCCAGCGGCCTTGCGTTCTGCGGCAGCGGCCTTGTCTTCCTGTGCCTTGGTCACCGTCGACGTCGACGCTGCAGCAGGATGCGGGTGCACCTCCGATCCGCACACGACGCACGGCTCGCCCGCCTCCAGACGGGCCGCCAGCTCGGCGGCCATCCCGTCGAGGCGTCTCTCACGGAGATCGAGCAGGTGCTCCCGGGCGGTGTTGTGCGCTGCCCGAGCGCTGTCGCGGGCACGTTCGGCCTCGGCCAGAGTCGCGCGTGTGCGTACCAGTTCGAGAGCGGACTCGGCTGCCGCGCGGGCCCGACTGCAGCGCTCCTCTAGGCCCGGCAACTCCGCCACAGCCGAGGCGGCTCGTGCCATCCGTGATTCGACAGCTGCGATCTTCTCGGGCATCGAGGCCTGCGATTGCACGGTGCGTTCGATCGCCGCTGCGGTAGTACGTTGCTGCGCACGATATTCGACGAGGGTGCCGTCGAGTCGGTCGGCCTCGCGAGCGAGACCGAGCAGCGACTGCAACCGCGCGACGTCGGTGGTCCAGTCACGCACGAACTGTGCAACGACCGTGCGCTCGTCCGACGGATCCGCCGGCGCGGGTGGCCAGTGCAACGCAGCGTGAAAGCGTCGCCCCTCCGCCGTTGCCGGCAGCGCACGCTCCGCCGCCGCGAGTGAGGAGGTCGCGGCCTCGGTGGTCCGGCGGGCGAGACGGAGGTCTGCGGCAGTGGCCGCGATCGGTCCGGCGGCAGCGGAATCGGCGAGCTCGGTTCTGCGCGCAGCTCGCGCCGTGTCGCCCTCCCGATACTGCACGAGCTGCGCCTCGGCGAGAGCCCGACGACGCTGCAGATCGAGAACGGTGGTGGCCTTCGTCAGAGCTGCCGACGCACGCCGAGCTGCCGCGTCGATCAGCACCGCCCGACCTTGTGCGAGAGTCCGATTCTGCCGGGCATCGGCCAGGACGTCGGCCGCCCACTCGAGCGGGTCCGGCTGCTCGCCGTCCTCGCCCGCGGGCTCGGGTATCCCCGATGCCTGCGACACCCGGCCGAGCATGATGTCGATGGCGTGGTGAGCGTCGGCGAGTTCGGCGGCCAGCTCCCGGCGGCGCTGCGCGAACCATTCTTCGACATCTCCGAATCGGCCTGTGTCGAAGAGCCTTTCGAGCAGATTGCCGCGTTCGTCGCTGTCGGCTCGGAGGAATCGCGCGAATTCACCCTGCGGCAACAGCACCACCTGGAAGAACTGGTCGGCACTCATTCCGAGCAGCGCGTTGACGGCGTCACCGATCTCGTTGAGCCGGGTGAGGTTCTGCCCGCGGCCGTCGAGCCAGGTGAGACTGGCTTTGGCGTGCTGCTTGGTGGTGCCCGTGCTGCGGAGCTTGGGCCGCAGGAACTCCGGACTGCGCACTATTCTGATGCGTCGCCCAGCGAGTGTCGCCTCCAACGTGACCTGTGGCACCGCGCCTTTGGCTGCGTGATCGGACAGCAATCGCTTGCCCTCGCGACGAGCTCCGGGCACTGTTCCGTACAGCGCGAACGCCACGGCATCGAGCACCGTCGTCTTGCCTGCTCCGGTCTGTCCGTGCAACAGGAAGAGCCCGTCGGCTCCCAGTGCGTCGAAGTCCACCGTCTCGGTGCCCGCGAAGGGGCCGAAGGCGGTGATCTCGAGTGAATGCAGTCTCATGCAGCACCGCGGTCGGCGGTGGTGGCCGTCCCGCGGATGGCCTCGGTCTCGCGATGCACGGAGGCCAGCGCGCGAGCCAGGAGTGCGGACTCCGCTGCCGTCGGCACGCTGCGCATGTCCGTCACGAACGAGGTGGCGATGTCGAGATCGCTACGGCCGCGCACACGGTCGCGGTAACGAAGCTCGCCGGATCCCTCCGGGCGACGCCATTCCAAGTGGATCGCGTGCGGGAAACGCTGCTGCAACAAGCGCATTGCGTCGACCGGGCGTACCTCGTCGGTGAGCACGGCGGAGACGTAATGATCCTCGAACTCGCAATGCGCTGTGTCCGTTGTCAATTGCTCGACCGTGCCTTCGATGCGGGCGAGTCCGCGTACCACCGGCAGGTCGACTCGCTCGACGGTGCCGAGCCCGTTCGCGTCGAGATCGAGAATCCATACCGCCTTGCGATGCGACCGCTCACCGAAGGAATAGGGCAGAGGGGAACCGGAGTACCGCACTCGATCGGTGAGGGTCTGGGGCGAATGCAGGTGCCCGAGCGCCACGTAGTCGACCCCGTCGAACGCCGACGCAGGCGCAGTTTCGATACCGCCGGAGGAAATCGACCGCTCCGAGCCGGTCGCCTCACCGCCGACGATGAACGCGTGCGCGAGTACGACCGAGCGATGATGTTGTCCCGCTTCGTTTCTCGTCGCGAGATCACCCCGGATCCGATCCATGGCAGCGCTGAGAACCTCTGCGTGCGTCCGCGCGGTGGGAACGTCGAGCTCGGCCCGCGTCGTCTCGGGCTCGAGGTAGGGAATGCCGTAGAACGCAACGCAGCCGTGCTCGTCCTCGATGACGACCGGGGTGGCGACATCGCCCACCCGCGTCATCAGATGCAACCCTCCCGCCGAGGCGAACGCGGCACCCGCGCCCAGCCGCGCGGGTGAATCGTGGTTTCCCGACGTCGCGACGATCACCGCGCCTGCCGCTCTGATCGCCTCGAGTCCGCGGTTGCAGACCAGGACGGCATCGGCACTGGGAACAGCGCGATCGTAGATATCGCCCGGCACCACCACCACATCGATCGATTGCGCCGCAACCAGTTCCGCGATGGACTCCAGCACAGCGCCCTGATCGGCCAACAGGTCGACACCGTGAAAGGTGCGACCGATGTGCCAGTCCGAGGTGTGCAGAATTCTCATGCGTTCGACGCTATCGGGAACCACCGACAAACTCCTCGAGGTGCCTCGGCCTGTCGGACGTGAGCTGCGGTGCACGCCGTCGCGAACCGAAGTTGTCGGTGCCGTCCTGCATCATCTGGTCCATGAACATTCTCACCGCGTTCGGCCTGCTCGTCGCTCTCGGTATCGGTGCGGTCGTCGGCTGGTTGTTGCACGCCTCGCGGGTGGGCGATCGTGCCGTTCGAGCCGAAGCCCAACTGGCCGCGCTCCGCGAGCACGAGGGCATGCTTCGGCAGTCGTTGAGCGCGGTCAACGAGGATTCTGCGCGACGCAATTCGACCGTGATCGGCCAGCAGGTCTCACACCTGGTCGAGCCGCTGCACGACGCCGTCGATGCGCTTTCCGAGCACGTGCGCCAGGTCGAGCACAATCGCATTCGGGCGTACGCGGGATTGTCCGAGCAGGTCACCGGGATGCATCGGGCGTCGATGCATCTGTCCACCCAGACCGGTCAGCTGGTCACGGCATTGCGTGCACCGCAGATCCGGGGCCGGTGGGGCGAGATCCAGCTCGAGCGGGTCGTCGAGCTCGCGGGCATGGTCAAGCACTGCGATTTCGACACGCAGGTGAGCAAGGACGGCATCCGACCCGACATGATCGTCCGTCTCGCCGGCGGTCGACAGATCGTCGTCGACGCCAAAGTGCCGTTCGCGGCGTACCTCGATGCCGCCCAGGACGAGGATCCCGCCGCGCGGGAGAAGAATCTGCGACGCCACGCCAAGCAACTGCGCACCCACATCGACCAACTGGCCGACAAGGCGTACTGGCAGGCGTTCGAGCCGACGCCGGAGTTCGTCGTGCTGTTCGTTCCCGGCGACCCGTTTCTCGACGCGGCCCTGACCTCGGACACTGGCCTGCTCGAGTACGCCTTCGGCCGGAACGTGATCCTGGCCACCCCGACCACCCTGGTCGCGCTACTTCGAACCGTTGCCTACACGTGGAAGCAGGAGTCACTGGCCGAGGACGCTGCGCGCATCCAGCAACTGGGACGCGAGCTGTACACGCGCATCGGTGTCGTCTCGACACACCTGGACAAGCTCGGTGCCCACCTCGGCAAAGCCGTGGAATCCTTCAATTCCACCGTCGGGTCCGTCGATACCCGGGTGAGCGTGACGGCGAGAAAGCTGCACGAGCTCAAGCTGTTCGACGCCGATCCGGTGGACATCGCCCGAGTGGACGAGCGACCCAAACTGTCCGATTCGTCCCGCTACCGGCACGACTTCGGTCATGTCAGCGATGCAGTGGGCTGAACAACGGCTAACCTCGGGGGGTGTCTACCTCCCAACGTGCCCGCTCCGGGGTACCGCTGGATCACCGATCCATCCTCGCGACCCTGCCCGGCGTTCCCGCATGGGGTGCCGTCGCGATCGCCGCGGGACTGACCTTTCTCGGATTCCTGATCGATGCCGCACGCGGTACCGAACTGACCGGTGCGTTCGCGTTCATGTACGTCCTCGGCTGCATCGCCGGCGTCCTCCTGGTCCGCTTCCGCGGACTGTTCACCGCGATGGTGCAAGCCCCGCTGATCCTGTTCGTGGCCGTGCCGCTGTCGTACCAGTACTTCACCGACAACGCAGGCACCAGCCTCAAGGACATCATCCTCAACGTGGCCATTCCGCTGGTCAACCGGTTTCCGCTGATGTTACTCGGCACCCTGGTCGCCGTCGGACTCGGAGTTTTGCGCATCGTGCTCAAACGGCAGAACACGCATGCCCCCGCTGTGCGACGCAGCCCGAAGCCCAGCGACGACAAGCCCACCAGAGCACAGCGTCGGGCACAGGAAGAGCGCCCCGAACGCTCCCGCAGGCGAGCAGCCGCAGCCGATCGCAGCACCGACTCCGCGGCCGAGGCGACCGACATCGTGCCCGGGCCGTACGTCGGTCGCAGAAGCACTGATCCTCGCCCGCGTTCGACCCCTCGCACCGGCTCTCGTGCTGCGGCAGATCCCACCGTGAGCCCCCGGCGATCGGCTACCCCGACCTCGGCACCGCAGACTCGATACTCCGCCGACGCCCCGCGTCAGGACCACAAGCCAGAGCACCAGAAGCCCGAATATCCACGAACGCAGTATCCGCAGGCAGAGTCACGTGATGCCCGGCGGCCGCAACCGTCCGAGTCGCGTTACGCGCCGGAGCCTCGCTACTCGGCAGAGCCGCGGTATTCGACCGAACCTCGTCGCGAACGATCGACTCGGGTCAACGCTCCGCGAGAGGCTGCCGATCCGTACGGCACCGGAGCTCGGCCGGTCGTGACTCCTCGGACGAGCGCCCCCGCCGGCCCCGCTGCCACCGACTACACCGCCGGAAACAGCCAGGGCAGCCATTCTCTGCCTGACCCGCGCCGGGACGACATTCCCCCGCACCCGGTGCCGAAGGTTCGCTACCGCGACCGTCACAGCGACTAGCCCGAACGAGAAACGCCCCGTACAGGAATTCCTGTACGGGGCGTGAACTCTTTTCCCGCTGCTAGCGGGCTGGGCGCAGCTCGCGAGGCAGGGAGAACACCAGGGTCTCGTTGGCCGTGGTGACCGGCTGTACGTCGGCGTAGCCGTGCTCGGCGAACAGTTCGATGACGCCCTGCACCAGGATCTCCGGTACGGATGCACCCGAGGTGATGCCGATCGTCTCGACCCCGTCGAGCCAGGCCAGGTCGATTTCCTTGGCGTAGTCGACGAGGTAGCTCGCCCGCGCACCCGCGCCCAGGGCAACCTCGACCAACCGCACCGAGTTAGAGGAGTTCCTCGAACCGACGACGATCACCAGATCGCATTCCGGTGCCATCGCCTTCACCGCGACCTGACGGTTCTGCGTGGCGTAGCAGATGTCGTCGCTCGGCGGGTCCTGGAGTGTCGGGAAGCGCTCGCGCAACTTGGCGACCGTCATCATGGTCTCGTCGACGCTCAGCGTGGTCTGGGACAGCCAGATGACCTTGCTCTCGTCACGGACGGTGACGTTGGCGACCGAGTCGGGGCCGTCCACCAGCTGAATGTGCTCGGGTGCCTCGCCCGCGGTGCCCTCGACCTCCTCGTGGCCCTCGTGGCCGATGAGCAGGATGTCGTAGTCGTCGCGAGCGAAGCGCTTGGCTTCCTGGTGCACCTTGGTCACCAACGGGCAGGTGGCGTCGATCGTGCGCAGGTTCCGCTCGGCCGCGGAAGTGTGCACGGCGGGTGAGACGCCGTGCGCGGAGAACACGAGCAGCGATCCCTCGGGCACCTCGTCGGTCTCTTCCACGAACACCGCGCCGCGATCGGACAACGTCTCGACCACGTGCTTGTTGTGCACGATCTCCTTGCGCACGTACACCGGCGCACCGTGCTGCTCCAGCGCTTTCTCGACGGTCTCGACCGCGCGATCGACACCCGCGCAATAGCCCCGCGGCTCCGCGAGCAGCACTCGCTTACCCCCCGCGTACGAGGACTTACCCGTACCGGCGGACTGTGCAATACCAAGATTCAGTGGAACAGCCGAAGACATACCTCCCAGGATACGTGCACCGAGCTCGCCTGCCTCGTTTCCATGTCCTCCGGCCCCGGCTGCAACGGGTCGTACAGCCTGTCGGCTACCCAAAGTTCACCGTTTCGGGCAGTCTGGTGGGCATGACTCGAGTCCCCTTCGCAGCGCGTGTGGCTGCAGGCGTCGCCGTGACCGTCGTGGAAGAGGCTCGCAAGCTTCCCGGTTCCGCTCTGATGCTGCCGATGACGGTCGTCAGCGAAGCGCTGGCCCGCGGGATGCGATTTCAGCAGCAGGTGACGGCGTTGGCCATCAAGGGCGATCTGATCATCGCGAGCTTGCCGGTGATCGGGACCCCGACCGAGGAGCAGCCCTCCTGGGCCAGCTTCGACGAGGACGAAGACGACGTCTTCGACGCCCCGGTCGTCACCGACGACGTCGACGTGCCCGACGCCCCCGTGGCCGAGCCGGTCGCGGCGAACGGCCGCTTCGCGCTGTACTCGACGCCTCCGCTGGACGAGCCGGTGCAGGACACCTCGGCCAAGCGCGCCCCCTCCGTCGACAAGCCCGAGATCGTCGAGATGATCGACTTCGACACCCTCGCCCTTGCCCAGCTGCGCGCACGCCTGCGCACGCTCTCGATCGAAGACCTCGAAACTCTGCTGGACTACGAGAACGACACGCTCGCCCGCGCACCGTTCCAGACCATGTTGGCCAACCGCATCACCACCGCCAAGGCCAAGTGAGCACTCCCTCAACCCAGTCCGGTCCCACCCAGCCAGGCTCGAGCACCGCCGAACAGCCGTGGCCGGTGCGTACCGTCGCCATGAAGGTGGCGGGCTGGATCGACAAGCTCGGCTCCATCTGGGTGGAGGGCCAGCTCACGCAGATCAATGCGCGTCCCGGCACGAGGACGGCGTTTCTGACGCTGCGTGATCCGTCGGCCGACATGTCGTTGTCGGTGACGTGCTCGCCGCAATTGCTCGACCGCTCTCCGGTTCCGTTGACCGAGGGTGCGCGCGTCATCCTCTACGGCAAGCTGTCGTTCTTCACCGGCCGCGGAACCATTTCGTTGCGCGCCACGGACATTCGCGCGGTGGGCGTCGGCGAACTGTTGGCCCGCATCGAGCGGCTCAGAGCGCTGCTCGCCGCGGAGGGGTTGTTCGACCCACGCCTCAAGCGCCCGTTGCCGTTTCTGCCGGGCACCATCGGCCTGATCACTGCGCGCGCCAGCGCAGCCGAGAAGGACGTGCTCACCGTCGCGCAGAGGCGTTGGCCCGCGGTGCGATTCGAGGTTCGCAACACTCCGGTCCAGGGGCCGCAGTCGGTGCCGGCGATTCTGGATGCGCTGAGAGATCTGGACGACGACCCCAGCGTCGATGTCATCATCCTCGCCCGCGGCGGCGGAAGCGTCGAGGATCTGCTGCCGTTCTCGGACGAGGCCCTGTGCCGCGCCATCTCGCGCGCCACCACGCCGATCGTCAGTGCCATCGGCCACGAGCCCGACAGCCCACTGAGCGATCACGTCGCGGACCTGCGCGCCGCAACCCCAACCGACGCCGCCAAACTCGTGGTGCCCGACGCCGTCGCCGAACAAGCTCTGGTCTCGGAGTTGAAGTCGAGAAGTGCTGCAGCGCTGCGCAATTGGGTCGAGCGCGAGGCACGCGGACTGGACATGCTCCGACACCGGCCGGTACTGGCGGACCCGTTGGCCTCGCTCGAGCAACGCCGCGAGGAGGTTCGACGTCTGCTGGAGGCGGCGCGACGCGACGTGCAACGCGAACTCACCACCCAGGACACGCTCGTCGAACATCTGCGGGCCAGGCTGTCGACGCTGGGGCCTGCTGCCACACTTGCTCGGGGCTATGCCGTCGTACAGCGGGTGGTTGCGGGTTCGGATCCCGAGGTTCTGCGTTCGGTCGAGGACGCGCCACCGGGTACACAGATCAGAGTGCGCGTGGCCGACGGTGCCGTCACCGCCGCAGTCATGGGGCGAGTCAAATGACAGAAGGAGTACGTATGAGCGAGAACGAAGACAAGCCGGTATCGGAACTGGGCTACGAAGAGGCCAGGGACGAACTGGTGGGCGTGGTGAAGATCCTCGAGCAGGGCGGACTCGATCTCGACGCCTCCCTGGCCCTGTGGGAGCGCGGAGAGCAGCTGGCCACCCGCTGTGAGGAGCAGCTCGCCGGAGCCCGCAAGCGGATCGAGACCGCGCTCGCGAGCACCGAGAAGGACAGCTAGGGCTCCAGCGGTTCGGCGACCTCGAGGGCCTCGGCGAGCGTGGTGAAGTCTGCGTCGTTCGCGGTACCGCCCAGCAGGATTCGCACATCGCCGAAGTCCGAGACCCAGTACTTCCGCGAACCTTCCTCGCCGTAGACGACCCAATCTCGACCCGACACGTTCTGCGCGCCCGACGCGTACACCGTCTCGTCGCCGGCCACGAAGGGAACCAACACTTCCTCGACGGCGCTGGTCTGGGTCAGCTGCAGATACGCACCCGATCCGGTGATGTACCCGACAGTCGACACAGGTCCGCCGTTGTCGCCGGAGATCGTCGGACGACTGCCCGAGTTGGGCGTCCAATCCTCAGGAACAGCCGGATTACGCACCGGAAAGCCGATTTCCGACGCGTCGTACTGCAACGCGGTGTCCACGTCGAAGTTGGGGATGGGCCCCTGCTGGGGCCCGCCGGGGCTCAGCGAGCACTGACTGGCGATGCCCGCAATCAACAAACACGCGATGACCAGCGGAATGAGCGACCACACCATGTCGCGACTGTTGTTGAGAATCCGAGGTTTGCTGTTCGCCACCCCACCAGTATCCCCTCTGCGCAGCAGTGCTCGGTCGGCGCGTGCCTCACAGACCACCCGACCCCACGGCAGGCATCACAGAAGTGAGATAATCGCGCCTGGGTAACACCCCACCAACCAGGAGGCTACAAACCGATGACGGCCAGCACCGAGTCCACTCGCGCCATGGCGCCAGATCGCAACCTCGCACTCGAACTCGTACGCGTCACCGAGGCCGGTGCGCTCGCCTCGGGTCGCTGGGTCGGTCGCGGCGACAAGGAAGGTGGCGACGGAGCAGCAGTCGACGCCATGCGTCAGTTGGTCAGCTCGGTCTCGATGCGCGGCGTCGTCGTCATCGGCGAGGGCGAGAAGGACGAAGCGCCGATGCTCTACAACGGCGAACAGGTCGGCAACGGCAACGGCCCCGAGGTCGACTTCGCCGTCGACCCCGTCGACGGCACCACGTTGATGGCCAAGGGCATGCCCAACGCCATCTCGGTTCTCGCCGTCGCCGAGCGCGGCGCGATGTTCGATCCGTCCGCCGTCTTCTACATGAAGAAGATCGCCGTCGGACCCGACTTCGCCGACGTCATCGACATCACCGCACCGGTCGCGGAGAACATCGCCCGCGTCGCCAAGATCAAGAAGGGATCCACCTCCGACGTCACGGTGTGCATCCTCGACCGCCCCCGTCACGCCGAGCTGATCCAGCAGGTGCGCGACACCGGCGCTCGCATTCGACTGATCTCCGACGGCGACGTCGCCGGTGCCATCGCCGCCGCGCGTCCCACCTCCCCCATCGACATCCTCATGGGTACCGGTGGAACTCCCGAGGGCATCATCGCCGCGGCCGCCATGCGCTGCATGGGTGGCGCGCACCAGGGCATGCTGGCTCCGACCGACGACGACGAACGCCAGAAGGCGATCGACGCAGGACACGATCTCGATCGCGTCCTGTCCACCGAAGACCTGGTCTCGGGAGAGAACGTCTTCTTCACCGCCACCGGCGTCACCGACGGCGACCTGCTCCAGGGCGTCCGATACTCGGGCGGCGGCGCGCACACGCAGTCCATCGTGATGCGCTCGAAGTCCGGCACCGTCCGCATGATCGACGCGTACCACCAGCTCAACAAGCTCAAGGAGTACTCGACCATCGACTTCGACGGCGACACCTCCGGCGCCATCCCGTCCTTCTGACCGTCCGCTCGACGAAGTTTCCGCTCCCCTACCGAGGCAAGAGGTCAATGACAGAGAACGAACAGCAGTTCCGGATCGAGCACGACACCATGGGAGAGGTTCGCGTTCCCATCGATGCGCTCTGGCGTGCCCAGACGCAGCGTGCGGTGGAGAACTTCCCCATCTCCGGCCGTCCGCTCGAACGCACTCAGATTCGCGCGATGGGTCTGCTCAAGGCAGCCTGCGCGCAGGTCAACAAGGATCTCGGTCTGCTCGACGGCGCACTGGCCGACGCGATCATCGCCGCTGCCACCGAGATCGCCGACGGCAAGCACGACGACCAGTTCCCGATCGACGTCTTCCAGACCGGCTCGGGCACCAGCTCGAACATGAACGCCAACGAGGTCATCGCGTCGATCGCGAAGGCGGCCGGCGTCGAAGTACACCCCAACGACCACGTGAACATGTCGCAGTCCTCCAACGACACGTTCCCGACGGCCACTCACGTCGCCGCCACCGAGGCCGCCGTGACGTCGCTCGTGCCCGCACTGCGCCACCTCCACGAGGCTCTCGTGGTGAAGGCCACCGAGTGGAAGCACGTCGTGAAGTCCGGCCGCACCCACCTCATGGACGCCGTTCCGGTCACCCTCGGTCAGGAATTCGGCGGCTACGCCCGTCAGATCGAAGCAGGCATCGAACGCGTCGAGGCCACCCTGCCGCGCCTCGGTGAACTGCCCATCGGCGGCACCGCCGTCGGCACCGGCCTCAACGCACCCGACGGCTTCGGCCCGAAAGTCGTTGCAGCACTGGTTGCGTCGACCGGAATCGACGCACTCACCGCAGCCAAGGATTCGTTCGAGGCACAGGCTGCACGCGACGGACTCGTCGAGGCATCGGGCGCACTGCGCACCATCGCGGTCTCACTGACCAAGATTGCCAACGACATTCGCTGGATGGGATCGGGACCGCTCACCGGACTCGGCGAGATTACCCTCCCCGACCTGCAGCCCGGTAGCTCCATCATGCCCGGCAAGGTCAATCCCGTTCTGCCCGAGGCTGTTACGCAGGTCGCGGCTCAGGTCATCGGCAACGACGCCGCAGTCGCATTCGGCGGCGCGTCGGGCGCATTCGAGCTCAACGTGTACATCCCGATGATGGCGCGCAACGTGCTCGAGTCGTTCAAGCTGCTCGCCAACGTCTCGGTCCTGTTCGCCGACAAGTGTGTCGTCGGCCTCGAAGCCAACGTCGAGCACCTCAAGACCCTCGCCGAGTCCTCGCCGTCCATCGTGACGCCGCTGAACTCCGCGATCGGCTACGAGGAAGCTGCCGCCGTCGCCAAGCAGGCACTCAAGGAGAAGAAGACGATCCGTCAGACGGTCATCGACCGCGGACTGATCGGCGACAAGCTCAGCGAAGCAGAACTGGACAAGCGCCTCGACGTCCTCGCCATGGCGAAGGTCAAGGACTAGCTTTCCCGTTCGCCCCGCCGGACCCCCGAACGCGTGAATGGTCCATTGCACCGCCGAGACGTGTGCAATGGACCATTCACGCTTTCGAAAGGGGCCGAACCTCAAGCCAGGTGAGCGAGTTCCTCGCGTGCCTTCAGGCCGTCCTCGCCCAGATCGGTGCGGTCGAAGATCTTCCAGCCTGCGAGCAGCGGCTTGAACACCTTGTCGCGTTCCTGGTCGGCGTCGTAGATTCCGGCTTCGGCGAGCGCGGCGGTGCTGCTGCCGCGGTCCGGAAGGTTGACCTCGGGAATCTTGAAGCCGTTGATCCGGTCCGCGATGGCGCGAGCGGCCTGATCGGGCACCACGGCGAATGCCTCGTCGAGGATGCTGGCGAAGAATGCCGACTGCAGCGCGTCGTCGTCGGCGATCCGGCCGAGGATGGTGGCGAGCACCGGATCCTTGCCGAGGGCGATGGTGTTGCGGTTGCGCAGCGAGGCTGCGGCCTCCTCGATGGCGAAATGCGCGAGGATGTCGAGCAGATGCTGGCTGGGGGCGTCGTATCCGAGCGTCATGTGCTCCATCCGAACGCGCTCGAGGGCGACCGGATCGACTGCGCGGGTCAGCACCAGGAAATTGCGCAACACGATCGACTGTCGGTTCTCCTCCGACGTCCATCGGCCGGTCCACTTCCACCAGGCTCCGAGACCGGTGAGGGCGTGGGCCAATTCGCGGTGGTACGCGGGCAGGTTGTCGGCCACCAACACGCCGACCGTGGCGGACAGGATTTCGACATCACTGAGGTGCGACTGCTCCGGCGTCCAGTCCTCGCCGCCGAGGAACGCGAAGTTCTTACCCTCGTCGAACGGCGCGAGATCGTGGGGATGCCAGTCGCTGGCTGCCTCGATGTGGCGTCGTAGATTCTCTTCGACCGCGGGCTCCAAACGGACCAGCAGATCACCGTCGGACAGGTTCGTAGACATGCGGTAACCGTAGCGCCTACGCCCGAGCGCCCGACGCCGTGCCCCTGACCATTGTGAATTCTCCCAATGCCAGGTCGTCGCGGGTCTATTCTCAGGTGCATCCAGTCATCGACGTGAGGGCTCCTCATGATGCGGTCGGGTCGAAATTTTCTGTGTCTTGCTGTCGTGTGCTCGATGGTCGTGCTGGTCGGGTGCTCGAACGACGCACCCGCCGCAGAAAGCCCGCCGACATCGGAGCCCGCGCCGCCCAGCGACCTCTCCCCCGGCCAGGTCGCAGGCGTCGATGTTCCGACCGGCGGCGTCGACGAGGCGGTCGGCAAGCTCGACGGCATCGCCGAGGAGCTGATGGCGTCGTCGAACATTCCCGGTATGGCCATCGCCGTCGTGCACGGCTCGGACGTCGTCTACTCGAAGGGCTTCGGCGTTCGCGAGGTGGGCAAGGACGACCCGATCGACGGTGACTCGGTGTTCCAGTTGGCCTCGTTGTCCAAATCGGTGGGTGCGACGGTCATCGCGTCCCAGGTGGGAGCGGGTGTGATCGACTGGTCGACGCCGGTGGTCTCGCAGTTGCCGTGGTTCGCGCTCGACGATCCCTGGGTGACGGAGAACATCACGGTCGGCGACTTCTACGCCCACCGAAGCGGGCTTCCCGAGCATGCCGGCGATCTGCTCGAGGACCTCGGCTACGACCGGCGCCAGGTTCTCGAACGCCTCAGGCAGGTGCCCCTCGACCCGTTCCGGTCGACGTACCACTACACCAACTTCGGAATCACGGCCGCGGCCGAGGCCGTCGCTGCGGCGTCGGGCAAGGACTGGGACACCCTCAGCCGGGACACGATCTACGGCCCGCTCGGCATGACCTCGACCAGCTCGTCGTTCGCGGACTACACCGCGCGGGCCGACCGGGCCGTACCTCACGTTCTCGTCGACGGTGAGTATCAGGCGAAGTATCAGCGGGAACCCGATGCACAGACCCCGGCCGGTGGCGTCAGCTCCTCGGTGAACGATCTCGCGAAGTGGCTGACGATGCTCGTGGCCGACGGCAACCACGACGGACGAGAGATCGTCGATCCCGACGCCCTCCTGCCCGCCGTCAGCGCGCAGATCGTGTCGAGTCCGTCGGCGACGCCGGACTCACGCGCCGGCTACTACGGGTACGGGTTCAACGTTTCCACCAGTGCGGCCGGCCGCACGACGGTCAGCCACTCGGGAGCGTTCGCGCTCGGGGCAGGCACCAACTTCCTGTGGATTCCGTCGCTCGACGTCGCCATCGTCATACTGACCAACGCCGCGCCCCTCGGTATCGCCGAAACGGTGACGGCCGAGTTCGCGGACCTCGTTCAGTTCGGTGAGGTGCGGGAGGACTGGCGAACGCTGTACACGAATGCGTTCGCCGGCATGAGCGAACCGGAAGGCGAGCTCGCGGGCAAGACCGCTCCCGCGAATCCCACTGCGCCACAACCTCTCGCGTCGTACACCGGGGTGTACCAGAACAGCTACTGGGGGCCGGCGACGGTAGCGGAGGTCAACGGTGAGTTGGTGTTGTCCCTCGGACCGAACTCGACGTCGTACGAGTTGTCGCCCTGGGACGGTGACACGTTCACGTTCGAGCCGACCGGCGAGAACGCGCCCGACGGAACCATTTCCCAGGCGATGTTCGACGCGAATACGCTGACACTCGAGTTCTTCGACGGCGATGGATTGGGGCGGTTCACGAAATGACCGAGACACAGCAGGCAACCGAGACCGTGCTGGATCTGTTCGACGCGTTGCGAAGTCGAGACACCGATCGCGCGATGTCTCTGCTCGACAACCGCATCGTCTGGCACAACGTCGGGTTGCCCAAGGTGCGCGGCCGCGCGAACGTGGGCAAGTTCATGGCGATGCTGGCCAAACCCGCGTTCGGCTTCGACGTGATCGTGCACAACATCGCCGCCGACGGGAATGTCGTGCTCACCGAGCGCACCGACGTTCTGATCTGGCGGCGACTCCGAATCGAGTTCTGGGTGTGCGGAACCTTCGAGCTGCGCGACGGCAGAATAGCCGTGTGGCGGGACTACTTCGACACCGTCGACTTCCTGAAAGGCGTTGTGCGAGGTAGCTTCCGGGTCGTCGTCGGCCGGTGACCCAGGTGAGCGGAACCTCGTAGTGGGCTACGAGGTTCCGCTCACGAGGGGGGTCAGGCTCCCGACGGGCCGAACTCTTCGAGCATTTCCGTCACCAGTGCAGCGATCGGTGAACGCTCGCTGCGGGTGAGGGTGATGTGCGCGAAAAGTGGGTGTCCCTTGAGCTTTTCGATCACTGCGGCAACGCCGTCGTGACGTCCGACGCGGAGGTTGTCTCGCTGAGCGACGTCGTGGGTGAGTACGACGCGTGAGCCCAAGCCCAGCCGGGACAGCACCGTCAGCAGCACGTTGCGCTCGAGTGACTGTGCCTCGTCGACGATGACGAAGGAGTCGTGCAGCGATCGACCGCGAATGTGCGTCAGCGGCAACACTTCCAGCATTCCGCGGGCGATGACCTCCTCCATCACCTCCGGGCTCGCGAGCCCTTCGAGGGTGTCGAAGACCGCCTGACCCCAGGGGCCCATCTTCTCGCTCTCGCTACCGGGGAGGTAGCCGAGCTCCTGGCCGCCGACGGCGTAGAGAGGCCGGAAGACAACGACTTTCCGATGCGAGCGACGTTCGAGAACGGCCTCGAGCCCTGCGGTCAGCGCCAGAGCGGACTTACCGGTGCCGGCCTTTCCGCCGAGCGAGACGATGCCGATGCTCTCGTCGAGCAGAAGATCCAGCGCCACGCGCTGTTCCGCCGAACGGCCATGCAGGCCGAACGCCTCACGCTCACCGCGAACGAGTTGGATCTGCTTGTCCGGCGTGACGCGCCCCAGCGCACTCTGCCGTCCGGCAAGCAGTCGAACTCCGGTGTGGCACGGCAGGTCTCGCGCCTCCGCCAGGTCGATGACACCGTCGTTGAACAGCGTGTCGACCGCGTCGGACGGTACGTCGAGCTCGGTCATGCCGGTCCAACCGGAGGGAACGACGTCGTGAGCGTGGTATTCGTCGGCGGGGAGACCGACAGCACCGGCCTTGACGCGCAACGGAATGTCTTTGCTGACCAACACCACGTCCTTGCCCTCGGCCGCCAGATTCAGGGCGCAGGCGAGGATACGAGAATCGTTGGAGTCGGTGCGGAATCCGACGGGAAGAACCGAAGGATCGGTGTGATTGAGCTCGACTTGCAATGTGCCACCGGAGGTTCCGATGGGAACCGGCTGGTCGAGTCGGCCGAACTCGACGCGCAGGTCGTCGAGCATGCGCAAGGATTCCCGCGCGAACCATCCCAGTTCGTGATGGTGGCGTTTGCCCTCCAACTCACTGATGACGATCAGCGGGAGTACCACATTGTGCTCGGCGAATCGGATGACTGCCCAAGGGTCCGACAGCAGGACCGAGGTATCGAGCACGAATGTCCGAAGAGGGGCGGAAACGGAGCGTGAAGTGGTCACGTGGGGCTCCTACGTCTGCGCGGCACCGCGCAAACTCTGTCGCTCGGCCGGTCGGGTCCGATGTGTCAGGTGACACGAGGACCGGGTACCGGCCCTCTCGCGCTCACTAGCTCAGTCACGTATCAGAACCTCCCGCACAGGTAGCTTCCCCGCTGCCTGTTACTGCCGACGGTACCGCCGAAATCCGGTATCGGCTCGCTGGAAGTCTGGCGTGTCGGTGAACAACGCGTTACGTCGACATCGCCCCAGGTCGCCGGCCGACCGGTGCCGAAAGTGCCCTCCCCCGGGGTGAATCAATGCGACTTCGTTGTGCACTGGTCCCCGTGGGTTGGACCGGTTAATGGAAATCCTAGGCCGCGAGGGCCTGGGCTCGGTATCGCACCGGGC
>NZ_JAWLRY010000027.1:0-53918 GCF_033142325.1 Rhodococcus sp. IEGM 1370
GGGTGGGGACTTTTATCTGGCCACCAGTGGGGACCTCGACCTGGCCACCAGTGGGTACTTTTTCATGGCCACGGACACCACGTACGCCCCGGCTGCGCGAGACGGACGCCACCACCGACAACGCGCATCCTCAATAACGCGCCACGGTGGTCCCTACCCTCTGGCAATCAGGTGGTCCCATCAACCTGGCAAGCGACAGCGGGCGCTCAACCTCCCAGTAGAGCCAAGTCCGGCGCTCCCGCATAGATGCCGTCAAGGCTCAGCAACGGCACCTCCTTGGAGATCGCGCATGCTGCAATCCAGCGATCGCCGGTGTGAATCTTGTCGTGCAGCGCATGACCTACACGCCTGCATGCAGCGGTCAAAGACGCGTAAGCATCCACGACTCCAGTGTCGATCGAAATCGTAGGGGCCGAATCGAGCTTTGCCCGGGTGTGAGCCAATTTGCGCTCACCCCAATTGCCCACCATCGCTCCCGCGAGTACCTCTGCCCTCGTCTGGAAGGCAATCACAACCTGAAGTCCAGCCAGTTGTGCACGGAGTTGTTCGACAGGAAGGCCACGATTCGCAGCCTTGACCGGGTCGATGTACAGGATGCTGAATACGTCGGTATCAACGAGAACAGCACCCCGACTCACGGGCCGGGTCATAGACCGATAGCCGCAAAGAACGCGTCAGCTTCATCGTCGCTCACCCCGTCTATCCCCCCGGGCTCGATACCGGATGCAGCAGCCAGGATGTCTTCGAGGGAGACCGGGTCGGAGACACCTGTCTCCGCTATTGCTTCAGGAAGGGCAACCATCCTGGCGTTCAACAGCCTCTTCAACTGTCCGCCCGCGTCGGCTTCCGGGCTACCGGTAACGGTTACGTACCTGCCGAGCAACGGACCGAGTCCCGAGTCGTCGGCCACGTCGGGGAGAGCGACCTGGTTGCCGGCGTCATCCTCCACCTGAAAGCGGTGTGTATGTAGGTTCGCCGAGTACAGGCGTCCGATAAAGGTTCGGAGTTCGGTCGACACGCCAGTTGCGACCTGCCAGGTCTCGGGTCGAAGTGCAGCCGTATCGAATGTCTGCAAGGTCAGTCCATCGGCTTTGAACTCGACCTCCGGAGCAGCACGACGAAGCGCCGATGCCAATTCGCCAGCCGCGCTCGAAAGCGAATCACTCACCCAGTCCGGCCGATGGTCGAGACCGATCGATTCCACCAACTTCTGGAATGTTGCGTCGAAGCCTTCCTCGTCTGCCAGATCGAAATCCAACGCATCCGCACCAGCTCCTGCGCGGCGAACAAGAAGTTTGGTGCTGCCAGGGGTCAACCCGATGACCAGATTGGCAACCCGGTGCACTCGTGAGGGTGCGCGGCCGAGCCGATCGGCATCGGTCTCGCTTCGGCCGATACTCATAGCAACTGCCTTGAGACCCATTACGAGAGCAATCAGGTCGTTGGCATCCAGCTCGCCCTCAGGTGCAGTCACTCCCTTCAGTCGAAACTCGAACTGAGTGGTCACGGCTATCACCTTCTCACTGGGGCGCATTCTGACGTCTTCGTCCATTGTGCGCGATCGACACATATCCCGCGTCGAAGATCATTGCAGTTGCCTCCGACACGTCCATTGCCGCGAGGCCCCGGTGTCCTAAGGTGACACCCGTGCCGCAGAGCAACCACTATCACCACTTGATGTTCGGCCCTGCTGCGATTGCGCGGCAGAAGGTCGACGGCAGTTACACCGCCTACGGCTCACAGACCGAACGACCAGATGACGGCCCGACGCCTCTCGACACTCGTGAGAAGGCCATGATTCGCGCGCTCGATCAGTTCCAGATCGCCACTGTCGCCGAGACCGGGTGGCCCTACATCCAGTACCGAAGTGGCCCGAAAGGCTTTCTGCAGGTTCTCGACGATCGCACGTTGGGTTTCGCCGATTTCGCCGGTAACCACCAGTACGTGACGGCTGCCAATCTCGATCACGACGATCGCGTCGCACTGCTTCTGGTGAATTACCCTCTGCGCCAACGCCTGAAGCTCTACGGACGGGCACGCACCGTCGAGGCGGCCGACGACCCCGAACTGCTGGACCGGCTGAGAAAGATCGGCGACATGACCGTCGCCGCCACGTGCGAACGAAGCGTCGTCATCGACGTCGAGGCATTCGACTGGAACTGCACTCGCAGCATCATCCCCCGGTACGACGCGGCCTACCTCGCGGAGCTGTCCGAGGTCTACCAGCGCAAGGCAGGCGAGCGGGAACAGGAACTGCTACAGCGCATTTCGGAGCTCGAAGATCAGCTCACGCAGTCTTCGACGCATAGAAGCGACCCAGAAACTCCGTCTTGAATTCTGCGAAGCGTCCCTGATCGATGGAGGCGCGAATGTCGTCGACCAGCTTGACCGTGAAGCGCTCGTTGTGGATGGTGCACAGCGTCGAGGCGAGCATTTCCTTGGCCTTGAACAGGTGATGGATGTACGCGCGGGTGTAGTGCGCGCAGGTGTAGCAGTCGCAGTTCTCGTCGATCGGGGTGAAGTCGCGTCGATGCTTGGCGGTGTTGATGTTGAAGCGTCCCGTCGGCACGTAGATCGCCGCATTACGTGCCACGCGTGAGGGATTGACGCAGTCGAACGTGTCGGCGCCGTTCTCGATGGCGGTGAAGAAGTCGTCCGGCTCGCTGATGCCGAGCATGTGCCGCGGCTTGTGTTCGGGCAGTTCCTCGTTCACCCACCGGGTGATGGTTCCCAGGTTCTGCTTCTCGAGTGCGCCGCCGATGCCGTAGCCGTCGAAGCCGCGACCCGTCTCTCCGGTGATGGTCTCGAGATCGTGTGCGGCCTTGCGTCGTAGATCCTCGTACTGCGCGCCCTGCACCACCCCGAACAGCGCTTGATACGGCTTGTCGGCGCGCTCGACGGTCAGTCGCTCGTGCTCGAGGACGCATCGCTTCGCCCACGCCTGGGTGCGGTCGACCGACTTCTCCTGGTAGCCGCGGGTATTCATCAGCGTGGTCAGCTCGTCGAACGCGAACATGATGTCTGCTCCGAGGCGATGTTGAATCTGCATCGACACCTCGGGGGTGAATCGGTGCTTGGAGCCGTCGAGGTGAGACTTGAACGTCACCCCGTCGTCGTCGACGTGCGCGAGGCGTTCCTTGCCCTCGGCGATGACGTCGTCGGACTGCACGCGCGTGGCGTCCATCGAGATGACCTTCTTGAACCCCACGCCGAGCGACATCACCTGAAATCCGCCGCTGTCGGTGA
This sequence comes from Rhodococcus sp. IEGM 1370, assembly GCF_033142325.1. Lineage (NCBI taxonomy): Bacteria > Bacillati > Actinomycetota > Actinomycetes > Mycobacteriales > Nocardiaceae > Rhodococcus > Rhodococcus sp. IEGM 1370. The sequence continues at coordinate 3,247 of NZ_JAWLRY010000027.1, forward strand.
ACGTCGGCCCGTCCCAGTTCATGAACTTGCCCAGCCCACCCGCCTCGTCGACGATGTCCGAGCCCGGCTGCAGATACAGGTGGTAGGCGTTGGCGAGCACCGCCTGCGCGCCGAGCTCCTTCATCGCCTCCGGCAGCACCGCTTTGACGGTCGCCTTGGTTCCCACCGCGATGAACGCGGGGGTGGCGATGTCGCCGTGCGGGGTGTGGATGGTGCCGGTGCGGCCCAGCTCACCGTCGAGCCGGGTGCCGATATCGAAGCCGAAACTGGAGGAACTCACCGCGTCAGTATGCCGCTGCGCGGCAGTGGTGCGGTTAAGTGCCCTCGGCGGCACCTATTCCTGCCACTGCGGCGCCAGCCGCATTCAGGCGGAAGTAGGCACCCTTGGCCGCGAGCAGTTCCTCGTGATTGCCCTGTTCGACGATGCTGCCGTTCTCCATCACCACGATGGTGTCCGCGTCGCGGATGGTCGAAAGCCGGTGCGCGATAACGAAGCTGGTGCGGTCGGTGCGCAGCTTCGCGGTGGCCTTCTGCACCAGCAGTTCGGTACGGGTGTCGACCGAGCTGGTGGCCTCGTCGAGGATGAGGATCAGCGGCTTGGCCAGGAAGGCGCGGGCGATGGTGATCAGCTGCTTCTCACCGGCGCTGACGTTGTTGCCCTCCTCGTCGATGATGGTGTCGTAGCCGTCGGGCAACGAGTGGACGAAGCGGTCGACGTAGCTCACTCGCGCGGCCTCGAGGATTTCCTCCTCGCTGGCACTCGGGTCGCCGTAGGCGATGTTGTCGCGAATGGTTCCGCCGAACAGCCAGGTGTCCTGCAGCACCATTCCGGTGCGAGCGCGTAGTTCCTCGCGGGTCATCTTGCGGGTGTCGACGCCGTCGAGGGTGATTCGGCCGGAATCGATCTCGTAGAACCGCATGATGAGGTTCACCAGGGTGGTCTTGCCCGCGCCGGTCGGTCCGACGATCGCGACCAGATGCCCGGGATCGGCCACCAGCGAGAGGTTCTCGATGAGCGGGCGGTCGGGAGAGTAACCGAACGAGACGTCCTCGAATTCGACGCGTCCTCGGCGCTCGGTTGGACGCACCGCATCGGCCGGGTCGGCGTCTTCTTCCTCGGCGTCGAGGACCTCGAAGATGCGCTCGGCCGACGCGACACCCGACTGCACCAGGTTCACCATCGAACCCACCTGCGTGAGCGGTTGCGTGAACTGACGCGAGTACTGGATGAACGCCTGCACCTCACCGAGCGTGAGCGTGCCCGACGCGACCCGCAGCCCGCCGACCACGGCGATGACCACGTAGTTGATGTTCCCGAGGAACATGATGACGGGCATGATCATGCCGGAGATGAACTGCGCCCGGAAGCTCGACTGGAACAACTTCTCGTTGCGCTCGCCGAATTCGCGCTCCACCTCGGCCTGACGACCGAAGGCCTTGACGATCTCGTGGCCCGTGTACGTCTCTTCGATCTGCGCGTTGAGTTTGCCGGTGTGCTTCCACTGCGCGACGAAGTGCGGTTGTGAACGCTTGGCGATGACGGCGGTCACCGCGAACGACGCCGGAATGGTCAGCACCGCAACGAGAGCCAGCAACGGCGAGATCCAGATCATGACGCCGAGGATGCCCAGGACGGTGAGAATGCCGGTGATCAACTGACTGAGCGTCTGCTGGAGGCTCGTGGAGACGTTGTCGATGTCGTTGGTGACGCGGCTCAGTGTCTCGCCGCGAGCATGGTTGTCGAAGTACTTGAGCGGCAGCCGATGCACCTTCGCTTCGACGCTGCCGCGCAGCAACAGGATTCGACGCTGCAGCGCGATGTTGAGGATGTATCCCTGCGCCCAGGCCAGCACCGCAGAGAGCACATACAGAACCAGGACCCACAACAGCACGGTTCCCACTGCACCGAAGTCGATTCCGGCTCCTGGGGTCAGGTTCGTCCCGGACACCAGATCGGCGACGGAGTCGTTCCCCTCCGCCCGGAGCTGGTCGATGGCCTGGTCTCGGGTCAGACCCGGATCGAGCTCGCGACCGACGACGCCGTTGAAGATGAGGTCCGTCGCGTGTCCGAGGACGCTGGGTGCCGCGACGGTCAGCACGGTGCTGGCGATACCGAACGCCAGCATCACCGACAGGAGCAGTCGCTCGGGAGCGAGCAGGCCCACCAGACGCTTGAACGAACCCTTGAAGTTGCGGGCCTTGGTTCCCGGCTTCACAGTCTTGGAGACGGGGGCGATCTCCTCCTCTTCCGTCTTCTCCACCTGCGCGGTCACAGTGCACCCACTGCGTGCTGCGAGTCGACGATCTCGGCGTAGGTGGGGCAATCGGCCATCAATTGGTCGTGGGTACCCACACCTACCGGCTTTCCGTCGTCGAGTACGAGTATCTGATCGGCGTCGATGATGGTCGAGACGCGCTGAGCGACAACGATCATGCAGGCATCTCTCGTCACTGCCTTCAGAGCCCCGCGCAGATTGGCGTCGGTGGTGAGGTCGAGTGCGGAGAACGAGTCGTCGAACAGATAGATGCTGGGTTTGCGGACCAGCGCGCGGGCGATGGCGAGGCGTTGCCGCTGACCGCCGGAGACCGTCGTACCGCCCTGCGCTACGGGAGTGTCCAATCCCTCCGGCATGGCGCGGACGAAGTCAGCTCCCTGGGCGATCTCGAGTGCCTCCCACAGTTCCGCGTCGGTGGCGTCGGACTTGCCGTAGCGCAGGTTGCTCGCGATGGTGCCCGAGAACAGGTACGGCTTCTGCGGGATCAGACCGATCTCGGAGCGCAGCAGATCCAGATCGAGTTCGCGGATGTCGACTCCGCCGACGCGAACCTCACCGCCGGTGACGTCGATGAGTCGCGGAATCAGGTTGACGAGGGTGGACTTTCCCGAGCCGGTGCCGCCGATGATGGCGGTTACCTTGCCGGCCTCCGCCCGCAGGTTCACTCCGCACAGCACCGGATATTCGGCACCGGGAAAAGAGAATTCGGCGTTCACGAGCTCGACCGTTCCCGGCGAGGCAGCGAAAGTCTTGGGCTTGTCCGGCAACACGACCGACGATTCGGTCGCCAGTACCTCACTGATGCGATCGGCACACACCGACGCGCGGGGAACCATCATCGCGATGAAGGAGGCCATCATCACCGACATGAGAATGAGCATGATGTAGCTCAGAAGTGCTGTGAGAGAGCCGATCTGCATCGTGCCGTCATCGATCGCATGGCCACCGAACCAGATGACGGCAACGCTGGTGACGTTGCTGATGAGCATGACCGTCGGGAACATCAATGCCATGAGCCGTCCGACGCGCAGGGCGGTATCGGTGAGCGCGGCGTTGGCCGACCCGAAACGGTCGATCTCGAAATCCTCGCGAACGAAGGCTCGCACCACGCGAATTCCGGTGATCTGCTCGCGCAGGACACGATTGACGGCGTCGATACGCTTCTGCATCGAGCGGAACGCCGGGACCATCTTGACGATGATCAGGCCCATGGAGATCGCGAGCCCCGGCACCGCGATCATGAGGATCCACGACAACCCGAGATCCTCGCGCAGCGACATCACGATGCCACCGACGCACATGATCGGTGCCATCACCACGATGGTGAACCCCATGACGATCACCAGCTGCACCTGCTGAACGTCGTTGGTGTTGCGGGTGATCAGCGACGGCGCTCCGAACTGGCCGACCTCACGGGCGGAGAACGTGCCGACGCGATGCAGGATGGCACCGCGCAGGTCGCGTCCGACACCCATGGCCGCGCGCGCACCGATGAACACCGCGGCCATCGAGCTGATGATCTGCACTGCCGAGACCAGCAACATGACTCCGCCGGCCGAGAGGATGTAGCCGGTGTCGCCGGTGGTGACGCCCTTGTCGATGATGTCGGCGTTGAGACTGGGCAGGAACAGGGCGGCCAGCGTGGCCACGAGTTGCAGCAGAATCAACGCGACGATCGGCATCTTGTACGGAGCCAGATACGTGCGCAGCAGGGGGATCAGCATGATGACCGAAGATTACTCGTACACATGGATAACAGTCTCTCCGTTCGAGTATTACGGGTAATCTTCGGCCTCTCAGCTGCGACGCGAGTACTACGCGCGCTTCTCCGGGGCCGTCTTCAGCTTGGCACCTTCGATGTCGACGTTGGGCAGAATCTTGTCCAGCCACTTCGGCAGCCACCAGGCCTTGTCGCCCATCAGCGCCATCACCGACGGGATCAGCACCATGCGCACGACGAAGGCGTCGAAGAACACGGCTGCGGCGAGCGCGAATCCGATGGACTTGATGAACGAGTCCGGCTCGGCGATGAAGGCGGCGAACACCGAGATCATGATGACTGCGGCCGAGGTGACCACGCGTGCGCCGTACTTGAAGCCGTTGACGACGGCGTCCTTGGCGGCGGCTCCGTGCACGAACTCCTCACGCATCCGCGAGACGAGGAACACCTGGTAATCCATCGCCAGGCCGAACACCACACCGATGAGGAAGATCGGCATGAAGCTGACGATCGGCTGCGGGTTGGAGATCAGGCCCAGCCCGCCCTCTTGGAAGATGAACACCGTGGCACCGAACGTCGCGAGCACGCTGAGCAGGAAGCCGAGTGTCGCGGTCAGCGGCACCAGGATCGAGCGGAACACGAGCATCAGCAGCACGAACGCCAGGCCGACCACCACTGCCAGGTACGGAATCAAGGCGTCCTGCAGTCGTTCGGAAACGTCGAGCTCGAGCGCCGTCTGACCGGTGACGCCGTACGAGACGCCGTCGCTGGCCTGCACGCCCGGTTCGGCGTTGCGGATGTTGGCCACCAGGTCCTTGGTCTGCTCGCTGTTGGGCGAGGAGGACGGGGTGACGAGGATCTGAGCGGTGTCACCGGCCGGGTTGACGGCGATGATCTGCGCGTTGGTGACGTCGGACTGACCGGTGATGGTCTCGACGACCTTGCCGAACGAGGCAGTCCGGTCGGCCTCGGCAACGCCGGACGCGTCGGCGATGACCAGCAACGGTCCGTTGCGTCCCGGCCCGAAGCCCTCGTCGACGACGTCGTAGGCCTGACGTGCGGGCGTCGACGGGTCGGCGGTGGCCGTGGACGGCAGCGCCAACGACAGGCTGGTGGCCGGTCCCGCGATGACACCGAGCAGAACGATGCCGCCGATGAGACCCAGCGCGGGCCTCTTGACCAGGAACCGCGCCCAACGCAGTCCGTTGGTGGCCTTGGCGTTCGGGTCCTCGGGATCGGTGGTGTTGACGAACTTGACCTTGCCCGCGAAGGCCTTGCCCTTGTAGAGACCGAGCATGGCCGGCAGGAACGTCAGTGCGATCAGGACCGCGATGAACACCGCGAATCCGGCTGCCGCACCCATCTGGGACAGGAACGGAATGCCGACGACGCGCAGCGCGACGAGGGCGATGAGCACGGTCGCGCCGGCGAACACGACGGCCGAGCCTGCGGTTCCCACGGACCGTCCGACAGCTTCCTCGCGGTCGTCGGTGAGCGTCAACTCGTGTCGATAGCGGGCGAGAATGAAGAGCGAGTAGTCGATGGCGACGGCCAAGCCGATCATGATGGCCAGAACCGGCGTGAACGACGACAGGTCGGCGAAACCGGATGCCGTGGTGATCGCCAGACTCGAGATGCCGATACCGACGATGGCGGTGATGAGCGGCAGGCTGGCGGCCGCGGCGGAGCCGAACATGATGAGAAGCACGACTGCGGCGACGGCGAGACCGACGAGTTCGGACGTTCCACCGGGCGAGACGTTCTCCTGTGCGACGGTGCCGCCGAGCAGAACCGTCAGGCCTGCGTCACGGGCGGGCTGCGCGGCCTCGTCGAGCTGGGTGCGGATCTCATCGGTGACGTCGGCCAATTCGACGTTGATCGGCACGGTGACCGTGCCGACGTTGCCGTTGGGGCTCAGCGGTGACGTGGCAGCGGCGTCGGCGGCTACCTGATCGGCCGGGGTGCCTGCCTCCGTTGCCGCTTCGGTGTACCGCTCGATGATCGACTGGTTGGCTGCGACCGGATTGGCCAGTGCCGGAGCGCCTTCCGCAGGCTTGGCCGCGTCGATCTTCTCGATTTCGGCGATGCTGGCATCGATGGCCGAGGTGTACTGCGGGGTGTCCAGCGTCTGCCCGTCGGGTGCCTGGAACACGTACTCGGCACTGACCGCGGTGAGCGGATCCTCGGCGTTGCCGAAGCGCTCCTCCTGCAGGTCCAGTGCGGCTTGGGCGGGCGTACCCGGAATGGAGAACGAGTTGACCGTCGGGCCGGACAGCGTCGCTGCGCCCACCCCGGCGAGAACCAGAATCGCCAGCCACAGTCCGAGGACCATGCCCTTGCGTCGGTACGCGAATCTTCCGATTCGGTAGAGATAGGTGGCCACTGTCAAGCTCCTCGGTTGTGTTCGGACGAGTGGGGGTGGGGTTCGGGAAGTCCCGCGCGGAGTTGGTCGAAGGCGTCCTCGATGAGCGCCCTCGGCGTCGATGCGCCTGCGGAGTCGGTGACCCAGATGTTCAGTGCTGCAGTGACGGCACCACCGACGGCCATCTGGAGCAGGTTGGGGTAGAGATCGGTGTCGATATCGGTGCCGGTTCGTTCGGCGATGGCTTCGCCGAGTTTGCGGGTCAGCGATTGGTGCATCTCGAGCTTGCGGGCCATCAGGGCGGGGTTCGCTTCGATCAGCCGCGCTGCCGCAAAGGTGTCGTCCAGATCCCGGCCGGGGTCCGCGACGAGGTCGATTGCGATGTGCCGCAACGAGTCCCAGATCGGTTCGGTCGCCGGCCTGGCGCGCAGGAGCTCGAACCATTCGAGGGCAGACACCTCGATGTGATGGAGAACTGCTTCTTCCTTGCTGGAGAAGTAGTTGTGGAACGTACGGGTGGAGACTCCCGCTTCGTGCGCGATGGCGTCGGCGGTGACCGCGTCGATGCCGTGCTCCTTGCCCAGACGCACGGCGGCCATGCCGAGTGCGTCGCGGGTTGCGGCCTTCTTCAGATCACGAAGGCCCGTCGGAGAAGTCACGACTACCAACCTACGGAACTTGCACTGTTCTGCAAGTTTGCAGTGATGTGCAATATTGTCGATCGTGCCACACCGAAGATCGGATGTGACTCACGTCATCGACGAGCCCATGCGGTCGGCTCGCTGATGAGCTCCCCCACGAAGTCCGGTAAGTCGTTCTCGACGATGTCCGCCAGCGAGACCGCCTCGAGCACCGCCCGCAGATTGGCGCGTACGGCGAGCCACACCCGGGTGAGCGGCTCGGCCGGGCCGGAGTACTCCGCATCCTCGGGTCGCTGACCGCGCACCGACGCCAACGGGCCCTCCACGGCCCTCATCACGTCGGCAACAGAAATGTCCGACGCCTCCCGCGCCAGCCAGTAGCCGCCGTCGGGTCCCCTTCTACTGCACACCAGATCTGCTCGACGCAGATCGGAGAGCACCGATTCGAGAAACTTGTGCGGAATTCCCTGCGCCAGGGCCAGTGCCTCGGCCTTCGCGGGTCGCTGCCCACCGACCGCCGCGAGTTCGACGAGCGTCCGAACTGCGTAGTCCGCCTTCGCCGTGATGTGCACGCTCAATTCCTACCATTGCAATAGGGAATTAGCGAGCAGTTGCCGGAATGCCCCGAAGCGTCAGGAACCGTCCGGTATCGCCACGACCACCTCGTTGCGACGTAGCGGCGGCAAGGTCCACGGAGGATCGTAGAACCAGGTCATCGGCTCACCGAGCATCTCGATGCCGTGTGCACGCAGCGCTTCGACCAACGCGGCCATCTGTGGTTCGACGTCGCCCCGGCTGCGACCTCCGCTGAAACGCAGCACGGCCACCGTCTCCGCCGGGACCTCCGTCAATGTCACCCGGTCGTCGTCGGGCGTGGGCAGCGTGTCCATCGTCCACTCGGCCGGCATGAAGAACCGGACGACCCAGCCGTCGTTGCCGGGCGTGCTCGACACGGGGGCAGTCATCGCGATCTTCCTTGAGCCTGCGGGCGACTGACTGACGGGAGCGGTCATGGCAACCTTCTGCTTGCCCCCGTTTCCACCGAATATGTACCCGGCGAGCCGACGGAAACCTTCCTGGCGTGCCTCGTCCTCATCGGCGTCGACCGTGGTCTGCGCCGCGATGCGTGGTGAGTAACGGCGGATCTCCACCGCATCGGTCAGTCGACGGCTCGTGTGCGGCGGTTCCTCGGTACCGACCCGAATGCCGACGACACTCAACACGGACTCGCCCACCTGCCCGACCGTGGACGCGATTTTCTGCAACATGTCCGACTCCGCTCCCTCGACCGATGCGTGCGCCCTCCACGGTACGAGCCGTAGGAAAGTAGGGCAGGCAGCGTTACACTCAACCTCTCACTGTCACGCGGGAGGTTCGATGAGCGACTGGATCGGTTCGGCGTGGAATGCACTGCCCGAACCGCTGCGCGACCCCGTCGCGCTGGCCATTCCCGCATTCGCGCTGCTGCTGGCCATCGAGTGGATTGCCGCCGCGAAGCTCGAAGACGGCTCTCGCGGCAGCTACTCCGCCAGGGATGCGCGCGCCAGCCTGAGCATGGGCCTGGTGTCGATCGCGACCACCACGGCATGGAAGGCGCTCGCCCTCGTCGGCTACACCGCCATCTACGTCTACGTTGCGCCGTGGCATCTCCCGGCCGACGCCTGGTACACGTGGGTGATCCTGATCCTGGGCGTCGACCTGCTGTTCTACGGCTATCACCGCATCGCGCATCGCACCCGACTGATCTGGGCAACCCATCAGGCTCATCATTCGAGCGAGTACTTCAACTTCGCCGCAGCGCTGCGACAGAAATGGAACAACAGCGGCGAGGTCATCATGTGGCTACCGCTCCCGCTGCTGGGAATGCCGCCGTGGATGGTGTTCGTCGGCTTCTCGATCAACCTCGTCTACCAATTCTGGGTCCACACCGAGCGCATCGACCGACTGCCGCGTCCGTTCGAGTTCGTCTTCAACACGCCCTCGCATCATCGCGTCCATCACGGCCGCGATCCTCAGTATCTCGACAAGAATTACGGCGGCATCCTCATCGTCTGGGACCGACTGTTCGGCACCTACGCCGAGGAAGTCGAGCGCCCCAACTACGGCCTCACCAAGCCCATCGACACGTTCAACATCTGGACCCTCCAGACACACGAATACCGCAACATCGCACGGGATGTCGCGGCATCGCGGTCATGGAAGGAACGCGTCGGATATCTCGTCGGGCCGCCGGGATGGACGCCTGCGGCCGCGAGAGAACGCGCTACTGCTGACTCAGATTGATCAGGAAGTCGACGGTTCCCGAGCCCTCCACGGTGACGAAGCCGAGCGACGGCGGTTCGATGCCGTAATCGGCCCACGTCGTCGGAATTGCGCCCGACGCGATGAGCGTGTCACCGGACTGCAGCACCTCCATCTGCACCGAGACCGGACGCGTCTGGTCCTTGAGCGTCAATGTGCCCTCGGCGGTGACGGTTTGGGTGGTGCCGTCCTTGGGCAGCGAGGACAGGTCGATCGGCGAGTCGATGTCGAACGTGGCCGTCGGGTAGGCGGCGGTCTCGAAGATGTTGCCGCGGAACTGGCTGTCCCGACGATCGCTGTCGGTGGTGATCGAATTGGTCATCACGACCACCTGTCCCTCGGTGAGGGTGTCGTCGGCGATGACGACGTTGCCCGAGACCTCGGTCGTCGACCCGACCACAGTGACATCGGACCCGTTGAGCAGTTCGTCGACGGTATAGCCCGCGGCGGTGGCGTTGGCAGCGTCACCTGGGGTGACGATCCACCGTCCATCGATGCTCTCGGTGCTGGCGGCCTGCGCGCCCGAGGTGGACACCGATGCTGCCGGTGCGTCGTCTTCCTGGAGCGATGCGTAGATCTTGGGGCCGAAGTACAGCCCGAGCGCCGCCACGACGACAACAACCACTCCGACGATCCACCATTTCTTGGTCATGACTGCCGATGGTAGTTGCAGCTTCAAGCCTATGGGGAGTGAGCGACCTGGTAACTCCCTGAGAGTTTTGTCCGTTTACCCCGTGAACGCGTGTCGGTACCGCCAGGCACAATGGAACGCATGGATCCGGTGGACGCACTTCGAGAGATCGGGTACTGGCTCGAGCGCTCACGTTCGGACACCCACCGCGTCAAGGCCTACCGTAGGGCCGCCGATGTCGTCGAATCCCTCACGCCCACACAGCGATCCGAGCACGAGAAGGACGACAGCTGGTCCTCGCTCGCCGGTATCGGAGCCAAGACCTCGCTGATCATTCGCCAGGCGCTCACCCAGGACGTCCCGGACTATCTCCGTGAGCAGCGAGATGCGGCAGAACCGATCGGCGACAACGAACTTCGCAGCGCATTGAAGGGCGATCTGCACACCCACTCCAACTGGTCCGACGGCGGCAGCCCCATCGAAGAAATGATGCGCACCGCCGCGCGGCTCGGCCACGAATACTGCGCTCTCACCGATCATTCCCCGCGCCTCAAGGTCGCCAACGGCCTCACCGCCGAGCGCCTGCGCGCACAGCTCGACGTCATCGCCGAGCTGAACGAGCGGCTCGCACCGTTCCGCATCCTCACCGGAATCGAAGTGGACATTCTCGACGACGGATCACTCGACCAGGACGAAGGCCTGCTCGCCGAGCTGGACGTCGTCGTGGCGAGCGTGCATTCCAACCTGCGTGCCGACTCCAAGACCATGACCAAACGGATGGTCACCGCCATCGCCAACCCGCATGTCGACGTGCTGGGCCACTGCACCGGACGGCTCGTCGAGGGTGGCCGCGGCACCAGGCCCGAATCGACGTTCGACGCTCCCGTGGTGTTCGAGGGCTGTCGCCAGTTCGGCACGGCAGTGGAGATCAACGCCAGGCCCGAGCGCCAGGATCCTCCGGAGCGACTGATCGACATCGCCCTCGAGCGCGACTGCCTGTTCTCCATCGACACCGACGCGCACGCACCCGGACAGCTCGACTGGCAGGGCTACGGCTGCATCCGTGCCGAAGCGCGCGGCGTCCCCGCCGAGCGCGTGATCAACACCTGGCCGCTCGCCGAACTGCTCGAGTGGACGGCGCAGCGCGCGTGAATCGTCGCCATTTCCTCTCCGGTCTGCTGACTGTCGCGTTGGTCGGCTGCAGTTCGGCCGACACCGACTCCTCACCGAGCACCGCCGAAACGTATTCGGCTGCGCTGCAACCGGTATCGGGCCCGGCCGGGGATCCCGTCCGACTGAAATACGGGTACGACTCGGACAACATCGGCGACCTCTACCTCCCGGACAACAACGCCAGCTCGCTCCCGGTGGTGGTGATGATTCACGGCGGCGGGTGGCAGGAAGACCTCGACCTGTCGTACTTCCAACAGATGTCGACGGCCATCGCCGACGAGGGCATCGCCGTGTGGAACGTCGAATACCGACGTGGCCCGAACAACTGGGCCAACACCCTCTCCGACGTCGACGACGCCACCGAGGCGCTGGCAACCGTCGTACAGGACGCAGCCGAGGGGCGACTCGATCTCGATCGCGTCCACGTCGCCGGACATTCGGCCGGTGGACAGCTGGCCGCATGGGTGGCCGCTCGACACCTGATGCCGGTCGATGCTCCCGGAGCGGAACCGAAGATCAAGCCCCGCAGCGCCACCATCATGGCCGGCGTCTTCGACATGAAGAGGGCGGCCGACATCGGCGGCGACAAGTTCGTGCCTGCCTTCCTCGGCGGCATGCCCAACGAAGTGCCCGGACGCTACAAGATCGCCTCCCCCATCGAATACCTCCCGCTCGACGTGCCGCTGACCGCACTGCACGGTGACGCCGACCAAACCGTTTCGGTGAATCAGAGCCGCGTCTACGTCGACGCTGCGATGAAGGCCGGCAGCACCGACCCCGAGCTCGTCGTTCTGCCCGGAGCGGGACACGGAGCGTTCCTCGACCCGAAGAATCGCGCCTGGTCGACGGCGCTGAGCACCATCACCGGACGTGCGCAGACCCTGCTTTGACGTCGGTGGTTCTGCCGTAGGTGGTACACAGTTGCGATGAACGGAAAAATCGCGACCGGATTGCTCGGGCTGATCGTGGCCGTCTCGATTGCCGGATGTGGCAACGACGCGTCGACCGAGGAAGCGTCGAGCACATCCGCCGCTGCTACGACCACCTCTGCTGTCGCCTCCACGCCGGTCCCGACCAGCACCACGGTCGAATCACCTGCGCCCGCGCCCGCTCCTGCGCCTGTGTCCGAGGTACCGCCTGCTGCCGAGGTACCGCCTGCTGCCGAGCCTGCAGCTCCGACCGACGCGACCTCCGGCGTCACCGGTGAAGCGCTCTACCAGCAAACCTGCACCCAGTTTCTGCCGTCCATCGACGCGCTGGAGCAGACCGGAATCTCCGACCGCGCCGCCTCCGTCGAGGGTCTGCGCACCGAAATGACCACCGCGCCCAGCTGGAACGACGTGCCGCCCGGCGATCAGAACGAAATTCTGCGGGGACTCGACGCCGCAGGGGCGGGACAATGCTGAGCGTCTGAGTCGCGTGGGGTTCGGTTCTGCCCCGCCCCCCGCTCCCCGTCCTGCCTCGGTGATCCCGCGCCCCGCCCCGGTGATCCCGCAAACGCGCGCGCGTTCGCCAGGTGCGCGCGAAATAGACCCGAATCGATAGCGAATCCGAACGCGTCCGACGAATGCGCACGCATCTGCGCAGACTAGGCCGCCAGAGCCGCACCGTCGCCCTCGCTCACCCCCTAACCCCTCCGCCCAGCTCACCCCCGCCGCACCCCACCCCCGTGATCCCGCAAACGCGCGCGCGTTCGCCAAGTGCGCGCGAAATAGACCCCGGATCGATAGCGAATCCGAACGCGTCTGACGAATGCGCGCGCATTTGCGGCAAACCCCGGCCCAGCGCACAAAAAAACTCCCCACCTGCGTGAACAGGTGGGGAGTTTTGGCGGTGGCGGAGGGATTTGAACCCTCGGAGGGGGTGAACCCTCACACGCTTTCGAGGCGTGCTCCTTAGGCCGCTCGGACACGCCACCGCAGAAGACTGTACCGGAATGACGGCCTGAGGCTAAATCGCCTGCTCAGCGCGCAAATCTAGTTGCCGGTGAGCTTGTCCTTGATGTTCGAGGCTGCGTCCTTGACTTTCTCGGCACCGTCCTTGAATGCGGCCGAGGTCTGGTCGCCCTTGCCCTCTGCTTCGAGGTCCTTGTCTCCGGTGGCCGAACCTGCGGCTTCCTTGGCCTTGCCGCCGAGGTCTTCGGTCTTGTTCGAAACCTTGTCGCCGAGTCCCATGAGTGTCTCCTTCACAAGTTCGGAGCGCAGCGTTGCGCTCTGCCCTCTACCCTCCACAAAATCGGACATGCAGGCCACCATGTGACGAGATCGTTATCTCTGACGGGCGAAGAATCGGGTCAACACGTCGGCGCATTCGGCTTCCAATACTCCGCCGCGGACCTGTGGCCGATGGGTGAGTCGGCGATCGCGCACGACGTCCCAGAGCGAACCGACAGCTCCGGTCTTCGGCTCCCATGCTCCGAACACCACCGCTCCGACGCGGGCGAGGACCAGCGCCCCGGCGCACATCGTGCAGGGTTCCAACGTGACGGCCAGGGTGCAGCCTTCGAGTCGCCAGCCGTCACCGTGAACGGCCGCTGCTCGACGCAACGCGATCACTTCTGCGTGTCCGGTGGGGTCGCCCGACGCCTCCCGCGCATTGCAGGCCCGGGCTATCTCACGTCCGGTGGCGTCGAACACGACGGCTCCGACGGGGACATCGGTATCCGATGCCTCGGCCGCAGCCGACAGCGCTGCTCGGATCATGTCCGCGTCGGACATCGGCATCGGTTACCGCCGAAGCTTGTCCACCGCTGCGGCGAACTCGCTTTCGAAACCCAGTCGTTCGGCGATGGACTGCAGTTGCTCGTCCGGATAGTCGTCGGTCTCGGCGACGATGATGCCGAGCACGGCCTCGGGCAGTCCGAGGTCCGCCAACAGGGCGAGGTCGCCCTCTTCGTAGGGCTCGATGTCGTCGAGTTCATCGGGGTCGACGTCGGGGATCTCGATGTTCAACGCATCGAGAACGTCCGCGGCGATTTCGTAGTCCACTGCGGCGACCGCGTCGGACAGTAGGAGTCGGGTGCCGTTCGGTGCTGGACGCAGGATGACGAAGAATTCCTCGTCCACGTCGAGCAGTCCGAACACAGCTCCCGAGCTGCGCAGTTCACGCAGTTCGGTCTCTGCCGCCGACAGACTGGTCAGTGCGTCGTCGGACAGCGGCGTGACGGTCCACTTGCCTTCCTCTCGGACAACAGCAACGCCGAATCCCTCGAGGTCGTCGTATTCCGGTGCGGATGCGCGGTTGTTGTTCGCGCGCTGTGCGGCCATGCGCGCAACGGTAGTCCGGTAGGGGCCTGTATTCGAAGTCCACCTCCCGTCGACGTCACCCACCTGTGCCAATCTGATCCGGTGACTTCTTCCTCGGTGTGCGTTCTGGGTCTCGGATTGATCGGCGGGTCGATCCTGCGCGCGGCTCACGATGCGGGCCGCCAGGTGTGGGGATGGAACCGATCGGCCGACGCGATCGCCGGTGCCATCAACGACGGCTACGACGTCGGTACCGACCTGAAAGCCGTGCTGAGCAGGGCCGCAACACAGGACGCGTTGATTGTCATCGCGGTTCCGATGCCTGCCGTGGACTCGGTTCTGGCGGCAATCGCCGAGTACGCGCCGGCCGCCCCGCTCACCGATGTGGTCAGCGTCAAAGCCGAGGTGGCCTCGGCAGTAGCGGCTCGCGGACTGCTGGCCCGCTACGTCGGCGGGCATCCGATGGCAGGTACCAACCAGTCCGGCTGGTCGGCCACCGATCCCACGTTGTTCGTCGACGCGGTGTGGGTGGTGGCCACCGACCCGGGAGTCGACGCCGACGTGTGGACGCGGGTGGCCCGGCTCGCTCTGGATTGCGGTTCGGTGGTGGTGCCGGCCGAGAGCGTCGAGCACGATCGCGCCGTCGCCAGAATTTCTCACCTGCCGCACCTGCTGGCCGAGGCCCTGGCAATCGTCGGGGCGGCTGGCGGGCCGCTGGCGTTGGGCCTGGCTGCAGGCTCGTTCCGAGACGGGACGCGAGTGGCGTCGTCGTCGCCGAATCTCGTCCGCGCGATGACCGAGGGCAACGCGGCCGCTCTACGAACCGCGCTCGACGAGGCGTTGCATGCACTCACCGAAGCGCGCGAGGAACTGGACGAGAACTCGACGAAAACACTGGTCGACGCCGGAAACGCAGCGCGGCTGCAGTACGAGCAGCACCAGCGTTTCGAGATCACCGACATCACCCCGGGCGAGCCGGGGTGGCGAGAAAGACTGCAGGACGCGGGTCGGCGCGGTGGCGTCGTGCGTCAGATCCGTTCGGCGAGCCCCGGGTAATCGAGGACGAATCCGTCGGCGTCGACCGTGACGGACGACGTGGAGACGGGCGAGATGACGTGGATGCCCTCGGAACCGCTGCTGTAGGTAAGCGTTGCTTCCTGGATGCTGAGGTCGAGCACGTTCACGTACACCGTGGGCACCTCGAGGTCCTGGACCTGGGTGTGCAGACCGAATCGACGGATCGGCAGAGTGTTGAAGAACGGGCTGAGCACCATGTCGACGTCGAGTGCGCCGCTGTAGGTCGAGCGCTGATGGCTGGTGCTGTTCTCCACCATCCAGTAGCCCTCGTCGTCGCGGCTGACGGACGCCTGCCGATCACCGGAGGCGAGCGAGGTGCGCACCGACAGTCGCTTGGTGACGCCGTATTCGTCGGTCACCAGGTCGTAGGACGCGCTGAAAGCGGGGTGATCGCTGCACGCAGCGCCGATGATGCGTCCGGCAGCCTTGATGCGATTGCCGGAGAGCTGTACTCGCACGGACTCCATGCGGGGAACATCGTGGGCTCGCCACGTCAGGATCGAGGGCCAGGTTTTCGCGTCGATGGAATCGGACGCGGGGACGGAGGCATGCTCGGCACCCGATGCTTGAGTGATCACCCACCTACGGTAGGCGACGAGGCCCCCAGAAGATCAAGCGGACGTGCCTTTTCTCGCAGTTCATTAAGGTTGTGCCCGTGACGACAGAGAACACCGGCGGCGGTCAGTTCGATTTCGCGCATTCCGAACAGGCCGCGAAGAGTCGACAGGACAAGGCGACGGCCCTCGCGCGTTACGTGTGGGACCGCGGCATCACCGGTGCCGAACTACTCGACCTCACCGACGCCGTCCGCAGAAAGCTGGCCCGCGCCGCCGATCTCCATCCTCCGAGCACGATGGAAACGTGGACCATCGTGGCCGAGCTGCTCGACCGCAAATCGGCATGGGCGGCCGAACACCCCGGTCACGACGGTGCGACGCCCCAGCACGCGGACGAGAAGATCATGTGGGTCAAGCCGCCGATCACCCCCTGGACCTAGACGAGCGAGTCCTCCCACGCCTCGTGCAGGTGCGCGAAGCGTCCCTCTCCTGCGATCAGGTCCTCGGGAGTTCCGTCCTCCACGATGTTTCCGTCGGCCATGACGAGCACTCGATCTGCGATGGCCACCGTCGACAGGCGGTGCGCGATGATCAGCGCCGTTCGTCCCTGCAGGATCGTCTCGAGTGCGCGCTGCACCAGCCGCTCGCTCGGAATGTCCAGACTCGACGTCGCCTCGTCCAGCACGATCACCGACGGCGCCGCGAGGAACACTCGTGCAAAGGCCACCAATTGCCTTTGGCCCGAGGACAATCGACCACCTCGCTTGCGCACATCGGTGTCGATTCCCTCCGGTAGCGACGCGATGAACTCCGTCAGTCCGACGGCGTCGGCCGCTGCCCGTACCTCCGCGTCGGTCGCGGTGGGGCGTCCGAGTCGAATGTTGTCTGCCACCGAACCCGAGAACAGGAACGACTCCTGTGTCACCATCACGACGTTGCGACGCAGGTCCTCGTCGCTGATCTCCCGCATGTCGATGCCGTCGAGTCGGACGGCTCCGGCCGTCGGATCGTAGAAGCGCGCCAACAGCTTTGCCAGTGTCGACTTGCCCGCTCCGGTGGCTCCGACCATCGCGACCACCTGTCCGGCGGGTACGTGGAGCGAGAATTCCGGCAGCACGACGCGTTCGGGGCCGTAGGAGAAGTGCACGTCGTCGAACGTGATGTCGCCCTTGGCCGTTCCGATCTCCACCGGGTTCTTCGGTGCCGTCACCGACGGTTCTTCCTCGAGCACACCGGAGATCTTCTCCAGCGCAGCTGCGGCGGATTGGTAGGCGTTGAAGACCATCGCCAACTCGTCGAGCGGCCCGTAGAACCGGCGCAGATACAGCACGTACGCCGCGAGCACACCGATGTCCAT
Organism: Rhodococcus sp. IEGM 1370; assembly: GCF_033142325.1. Classification (NCBI taxonomy): domain Bacteria; kingdom Bacillati; phylum Actinomycetota; class Actinomycetes; order Mycobacteriales; family Nocardiaceae; genus Rhodococcus; species Rhodococcus sp. IEGM 1370. Next base: position 20,587 of record NZ_JAWLRY010000027.1, read on the forward strand.
GTGGCCGTTGATCACTCGCCAACTGCCGAAGACCAGGATGATGGCGAGCGTGACGTTGCCGATCCAGCGCACGATGCCGGTGTAGCTGGCCATGCCGCGTAGCGCTGCGGTGGTGGCGTCCCGGTACTCCGAGTCCTCGGTGCTCAGAATCGCATCGTTGCGGCCCTCGCGCCGGAACACCTGCACCGCGCGGATTCCGCCCATCGACTCGACGAAGTGCACCACGACGCGCGCGATCGCCACCCGTGTTCGACGGTATCCCTGGCGTTGTCGCCGCTGCGACCACCGGGTGACGAGCACCAGCGGAACGAAGCCGGCCAATACGATCATCGCCATCGGAACGTCGAGATACACCAGAATGATCGCAATCGACACCATCGACAGGATGGCCGTCAACGCATCGTTGAGCGCGCTCTCGAGCAGCGTCTGCAGAGATTCGACATCGCTGGTCAGACGCGAGATCAACCGTCCCGAGGTGTATTTCTCGTGGAACGACAGACTCAGCTTCTGGGCATGGTCGAACACCCGTCCGCGCAGGTCGTACAGGATGTTCTGACTCAGCCGACCCGAGACGGTGAGAAACGCGTACGTGGTGAGCATCCCGAGCAGACCGAAGCCGGTGTAGCCGCCGACCGCCCACATCAGCGGACCCCAATCGCCCTGTCCCGCAGCGCCGACGCCGTTGTCCAGCGCGTAGGCGATGAACAGCGGACCGGCAACGTAGGTGATGTTGTCGACCAGAATGATCAGGAAGGACAGCAGGGCCTGCTTCTTGTACGGGCGCACCAACGAGACGAGCAACCGGCGAGAACGCCCTGCCAACACCAGGTTTCCGGTTGCGTCGACCTCCGATTCCTCACCGCCGACGCAGTCCCTCGTGTGTTCCCTGCTCCACAATTCTTCCGTTCTCGAGATAAAGCACGCGGTCGGCCAATGCAGCGGTCGACGGCCGGTGTGCCACCAGCACCGTCGTCGAATGCGCCAACACGCGTCGCAGTTCCTTCTGCACTTTCGCTTCGGTGTCCACGTCGAGCGCGGACAACGGGTCGTCGAGCACCAGCACCCGCGGCTTGCCCAGCACCGCCCGCGCCAGTGCGAGCCGCTGCCGCTGCCCACCGGACAGACTCATGCCCTGCTCACCGATGCGAGTGGCCAGACCCCACGGCAACTGCTCGACGAAATCCGTTGCGTGCGCGATCTCCAACGCCTCGGCAACCTCGGCATCGGACGCGTCGGGTGAACCGAGTGCGATGTTCTCGCGCGCACTGGCAGAGAACAGCACCGGATCCTCGAATGCCACCGTGACGATCGAGCGCAGGTCAGCCAACCGCATCGAGGCCACGTCGATACCGTCGATCGCGATGGTGCCCTCGGTGGCGTCGAACAGTCGGGGGACGAGATTGGTCAGTGCGGTCTTGCCGCTGCCGGTGTTGCCGACCAGCGCGACCGTCTCCCCCGGCTCGACGACGAAGCTGACGTCGGTGAGAAGCGGCGAGGACGCGTCGGGAAAGGTGAATCCGACGCGATCGAATTGCACGCGCCCACGGATCTTTTCGGGTAGATAGACGGGATTGTCCGGATCGGTGACGGTTTCGGGAGTGTCCATGATTTCCCAGTACCGATCCGCTGCCGTGCGCGCGTTGTTCAGCTCTGCCAGCAGGTAGCCGAACGATTCGATAGGCCACAGCAGGAAGGTGACGATCGCAATGGCTGCGACGAGCGTGCCGACCGTCATCGTGCCCTGCACGATCGAGTACGTACCCACCGCCAGGATCGCGCCGATGGTGATGGGCTGCAATCCGACGATCACACCCCAGATGATCGCCAGGTAGCGCACCTTCTTCAGTTCGGTGCCACGCAACGTGCGCGCCTGTCGAAGAAACTGCTTGCCCAAGTGGGCACTTCGACCGAACGCCTTGAGGACGCGAATACCCTGGATGGACTCCTCGACCGTCGTCGTGACATCGCCGGCCTGATCCTGAGCGTCACGGGCCACGACGCGATACAGCGTCTCGAACCTGGTGCAGGCGATCACCAGCGGTATCGACGTCACCAGCATGATCAGTCCCAATTGCCAGGACTGGACGAGCAGTACGCCGATGCCCACGACCAGTGTCACCGCGTTGATGATGATGAACGGGCCGATGAACGCCATGAACCGGCGCAGCGAACCGAGGTCTGCGATGGCACGCGAGAGCAGCTGACCCGATTCCCAGCTCTCGTGAGCCGAGACCGACAACCGCTGAAGCTTGTCGAATACCGTTGCCCGCGCTGATATCTCGAACTGGCTCGACGGCCGCGACACCAGGTAACGACGAACCCAGATACCGAGTGCATCGATGGTGCCGAGCAACAGGACGAAAGCGGCGGGCCACCAGACTGCCGAGAAATTGCGATCGGTGATGGGGCCGTCGATGACGCGCTGCATCACCAGCGGAATCACCAGACCGGTCATGGTCGCGATCAGCGAGACCACGATCGAGGCGATGTAGAACCACTTGTACGGCAGCAGAAACGGCGCGAAACGGCGCAGTGAACTGGTCGTCCGCACTGGGTTCGGGTATGGCTGATCAACCGTTCCGGTTTCGGGATCGAGCACACCCGTAGACACAGTTCTTCTCCTTATTGCTGTGCTCGAATGATTTCATTGCACAGGCTCAGTTTCCAACCGATTTTTGGGCCAGCGCATTCCAGTGTGAAACCTCGAGCAAGGTCGAGGTCAAGCGAATCGACTCTCGAGTAACGTAGGGCCGTCGGGCGAGGGAAGGGCACACGTGAGCGCACGGTCGATGGTCGGGTTGTTCGCGGGGATCGGCGGGCTCGAGCTGGGGTTGGCCGAGGCGGGCTGGTCGACGCAGTTGCTGTGCGAGATCGATCTAGGAGCCGGGGCCGTACTTCGAGCGCGTATGCCCGAGACACCGCTGCACACGGACGTCACCACTCTACGCAGCCTGCCCGGCGACACCGAACTGGTGGCAGCGGGCTTTCCTTGTCAGGACCTGTCCCAGGCCGGACGCACTGCGGGCATCACCGGTGCCCGTTCCGGCCTGGTGGACGAGGTGTTTCGGCTCGTCACGCGGCGGCGGGGTCCGCGATGGCTGCTGATGGAGAACGTGCCGTTCATGCTGCAACTCGGCCGCGGGGCTGCCATGCGACACATCACCGACGCGCTCGAAGACCTCGGTTACATGTGGGCCTACCGCGTCGTCGATGCCAGAGCGTTCGGATTGCCGCAGCGTCGCCAGCGGGTGGTGATGCTGGCCTCGCGCACCGACGATCCGCGCGAGGTGCTGTTCTCCCAGGATGCCGGCCCGTTGCCCGACGGCGATCCGAGCACCCAACCGTGCGGCTTCTACTGGACCGAGGGCATTCGCGGTCTGGGCTGGGCGGTCAATGCGGTCCCGACGCTCAAGGGTGGATCGTCCCTTGGCATCGCCAGTCCCCCGGCGGTTCGTCTGCCGTCCGGGGAGATCGTCACGCCCGGCATCATCGGGGCCGAACGTCTGCAGGGGTTCGATCCCGACTGGACGCTGCCTGCCGTCCAGCAACCCGGCGTGCGCAGCGGGCATCGTTGGAAGCTCGTCGGCAATGCCGTCAGTGTGCGGATGGCGTCGTGGGCCGCGCGGGCACTCGACGATCCGAAGCCGTACGACGCGTCGGGTGATGTAGCTCTACTTCCCGGCCAGGCCTGGCCGACCGCCGCCTGGGGACGCGATCGAACGTCGTTCAAGGTCGCCGTGTCGACCATGCCGGTGCACGAACCCTACGAGGACCTCATCGACTTTCTGGACGACTCCAAGCTGCTGTCGGCGCGGGCCACCGCGGGATTCCTCAAGCGCGCACGGGCCGGCAACCTGCGCTTCGCCGACGGTTTCCTCGACGATCTCGACGCCCACCTCGAGCGCATGGGCGGGTACGCCGAGCGGGTTCCGGTGTGAGCGCAGACCGCCCCGTCACCGACGCGAAAACCAGTGCGAGACTGAGCAAGCAGAAGCGACGCGACACCAAACCCGAGGTGGCGCTGCGGCGGGCACTGCACCGGCGAGGCCTGCGATATTTCGTCGATCGCGCTCCGTTGAAGGGCATGAGGCGTCGAGCAGATCTGGTCTTTCCCAGGCGCAAGGTCGCGGTCTACGTCGACGGCTGCTTCTGGCACAGCTGCCCGATTCACGCGACCGCGCCCCGAAACAACGCGCAGTGGTGGGCCGACAAACTGGCCGCCAACGTCGCCCGCGATCGCGACACGGACAGACGATTGATCGACGAGGGCTGGCGCGTGGTGCGAATCTGGGAACACGAGGATCCCACCGTCGCCGCCGACCGAGTGGTCGACGAACTTTCCGCTGAATAATTCGGGTCATTCCGCAGGCTCCACTCCCGCTTGAAACCATCTCGAGCCCCCGCGCGTCCAACCCCATGATCGGTCGAATCGAGTTCGGGGGAAACGGTGCGTAAAAATTGGTTGCTCGCGGCGGTGGCGCTGGCGATGTCGGTATCGACGAGCGGATGCGCGGTGGTGTTGCTCGGCAACGCTTTTCCCGCAGGCAGTTCGTCGCCGCAGAGCCGGTACGGGTTCGAGATGTCGGAGGCAGACCGATATCTGGCCGATTCGGCAGAATTCGTGCGCAGTCTCGATCCTTGCGGCTTTCTCACCCAGAACGATCTCGCCGCCCTCGGCACAGTGGTGCAGCTGCGGCCCGACGGCGAATTGAGCACGTGCTCGGCCACCCTGAATCCCGCGGGATCGAGCGCCACCGACTCCATCTCCGTCGATCTGAACGGATATCTGCCGAGTTCCGACGACAAGGGCACCGAGCAGATCACGATCGGCGGCGAACAGGTGTATCGCGAGAACGCGTCGCACGGGTCGTGCCGCATCAGCTTCCCGCTCCGCGACGAGTTCGACGGTGCCACCGCGGGGGCCATGGACGGTTACCTCACCGAATCAGGTCGTAGTTTCGCCGCGATCGAGGTGTCCCGCAGTGTGGGGGACGCGTGTACTACAGCGACATCCGTCACCGAGACCGCGCTCTCGCTGCTGGACGATCCACCACTGCGTGCCGATTCCAAGTACAACCTTCCGCTTGCCATGAAAGACCCGTGCGCGGTCCTGGAACACTTGCCCGCAACCTGGACGGTCGACCGCTGGAACCCTGCGTCCGATCCGTACCGTTGCCACTTCACGGCGTCCTCGGCAACATTCGAGGACAACTTGGCGATGCTCGACGTCTCGCTCGGCTACGTCGACGGCGACCTGCGTTCGACGGACCGCGAGCCCATCCAGCAGGGCGGCTACACCGTCGAAACACGCGGTTCCGATTCGGCGTGCTTCGCCGACATCGTGCTGGCCAACCCCGTGCTCGGCATGCCCGAGGAAGACGACACCGCCGCGCGCTATGCCCGCACGGTTCCCACCCTGACCGTCCTGACCGACCACTGCGACTCCGCGGTCGCACTGGCGGTGGCAACTGCCGATGTACTGACTGGCTAGCCTTGGTCGGTGCGTTCGAGAACCGAAGGCGTGGATATCCGCCGTGTCGTAGTGGCGATCTGCTTGGTCCTCGCCGGACTGCTGTATTCCGCGTGGGTGGCCGAATTCTTCCTCGACACCGGACTCGACCCCACCACATCGTTCCTCAGCGAACTCGACGCCCGCGATCAGCCGTACCGCGAATTCTTCTCCACCGCAGACGTCGTCACGGGTTCGCTGATGATTCTCGCCGCGGTCCTCGGCTTCCTGGCAACCCCGCGTCGACGGCTCGTCGTCACCGGCTGGGTGGCGTCGGGCATCTTCGGTATCGCAACCATCGCCGACGCGAAACTCCCCCTCGAGTGTGTCGCGGCCGACGATCCGAGTTGCCCGATCGAACCCAGCGGGCTCTTCCCGCAACTCCACCATCTTCACGCTCTCACCAGCACAATCGCGGTGTTCGCCATCTTCACGGTCATGGTCGCGTTCACGCTGGCTGCGTTTCGGTACGAGGTCTATCCCCTGCTTCGGACGCTCGGTGTCGCGGTGCTGGCAGTCACGACCCTGGCGACGGCATGGCTGTTGATCGCCGACAATCTGCCCGGCGACCACGGGCTCGGCGTCGCTCAGCGGATTCAGGTGGGCGGGATGTCGGCGTATCTGGTGGTGCTGGGGTGTGCGCTTAAACTCGGCGCATGTCTTTCACCGCGACCGAATTGAACGGATCCAAGGTCGAGCAGTACCAGCAGCTCACCGAACAGGCACGCGGCCTGGTGTTCGAGGAATCGAACCTCGTCGCCAACGCAGCCAATCTCTCCGCGCTGGTGTATCACGCTCTGCCCGAGGTCAATTGGGTCGGCTTCTACCTGTACGACGGCACCGAACTGGTCGTCGGGCCGTTTCAGGGTCAGCCTGCATGCGTGCGCATTGCTCTGGACAAAGGAGTGTGCGGCGCTGCCGCGACGACCCGCGAGACACAGCGAGTGGCCGACGTCCACGCCTTCCCCGGCCACATCGCGTGCGATGCCAACACCCGTTCCGAGGTCGTCGTACCCCTGTATCAGGGCGAGACCCTGATCGGTGTGTTCGATCTGGACAGCCCTGTTCCCGACCGCTTCGACGCCGACGATCAGGCCGGCCTCGAAGCGATCGCGGCGGTGTTTCTCAGTTCTCTGAGCTAGACGCGCTCGCCGCTGCCTCGAAGAACCAGGCCATGACCAGGGCACCAGGGTCGACGACGCCCCGCGCGGCCTCACCGACGTAGCTGGCGCGGCCACGGTTGGCGGTAATGTCCTTCGTCGATTCGGCTCCGGCTTTTGCGGCGTCGGCGGCGTCCTGCAGGGTGCCGCCGTCTTTCTCGAGCGCGTCGACGGCGGGGGCGATGGCGTCGACCATCGTCTTGTCGCCCACCCGTGCGCCGCCGAGTTCGGTGATGCTGTCGAGTCCTGCCCTGGCGGCCTGTCCGATAGCCGCGAGATCCGGCTCGGATTCCAGCATCGTCCGATAGAACTGGCGGAACCAGATGCCGAACAGCGCTCCGGACGTACCGCCGGCGTGGCCGAGGTAGGCCTCGCTCACCGCTTCGAATACCGTGGCTGCCGAGTAGCTTTCCTTCACAGCGTCCAGATCGAGCTGTTCGAGGGCGGCCACCATGTTGGTTCCGAAATCGCCGTCGCCTGCCTTGCGGTCCAGCTCGGTCAGGGCCGGTTCCTCGTCGAGTACCCGCTGCGCCCACGACCCGATCCACTCCGAGACGAACGCCGATCGGTCGCCGCTGTCGGACGGCGTGAAGGTCGGTCCGAATGCGCCGCGTTCGGCCACCGGTTTCGCGCCACGGCTCGATGCGTTGGGCCAGCCGGGTGCGTCGGTGGGTGCGTCCCAGAGTTCGAGCATCTCGTCGTCGGCGCGCACCAGGGTGATCGAGGCTCCGCCCATGTTCAGCGCGGTGACGAAACTCCCGACCAGTGAGCGAGAGATCTCGATCCCTTTGCCGTGCAGGTATTCCGAGAGCTCACCGAACAGCAGATGCAGTTCGAGCGGATGCGTTGCCCCGAGCCCGTTGACGATCGCGATCACCGTTTCGCCCGACTTCAATCCGAGCGAATCCACGATGGGCTCGGTCAGCTTCTGAACGATTTCCTGAGCGGGCAGCTGGGACACACGGTCGGTGCCGCGTTCTCCGTGAATACCGATGCCGAGTTCGATCTCTTCCTTGGGCAATTCGAAGGACGGTTCGTCTGCTCCCGGCAAGGTGGGCGGGTTCAGTGCAACCGCCATGCTGCGTGCGTTCTCCGCGGTTCGACGCCCCAGCGCGACCACCGCCTGCAGGCTGTCGCCGCGTTCTGCTGCTGCGCCGCACACCTTTTCGACGACGATGGTTGCTGCGGTGCCGCGTCGACCTGGACCGTCCTCGCTCTCACTGGCCACGTCGTCGTCGACGAGAACGACGTCGGCCGCAATACCGTCTTCCTGCAACAGCTCTCGGGCGATCTTGAAGTTCATCACGTCGCCGGTGTAGTTCTTCACGATGTGCAGCACTCCGCCGCCGGAGTCCACGGCCTTCGATGCCTCGTGTACCTGGAGCGCGTTGGGTGAGGTGAAGATCAGGCCCGGGCACGCGCCGGTGAGCATGCCGCGTCCGATGAAGCCGGCGTGCAGCGGCTCGTGGCCCGATCCCCCACCGGACAGCAGGGCGACCTGACCGTCGGAGATGCGGTAGCGGCGGGTCAGAAATCCGGGATCGGCATGCCACGTGACGTCGTCGGTGGCGGCGACGAAACCGCGGAGGGCGTCGGCGACGAATGTTCGAGGGGAATTGGAGAACATAGCTCCACCCTAACCACCTGCGCCGCGTCCCTTCATCGGTTCTGCAGGACCGATACAGTCGGGGTATGAGTACCGAGACCTGGACGCTCGACGCATCGCACGGCGGGCAGTTGGCTGTCCGGACGGATGTCACCGGAAAGGCATCCAAGATGGGGCATCGCCTCACGATTGCGGTGACCTCCTGGACCGCCACCGTCGAGTGGTCTGGGAACGCACCCACCGCGGTCACCCTGGACGCCGAGGTGGGATCGATCGATGTGATCCACGGCGAGGGTGGACTGACGCCCTTGATCGGACCGGAGAAGATAGTGGCGAAAGCCAACGCGCTCAAGAGCTTCGACGCCGGCCGATACCCGTCGATCACATTCCGATCGACCGATATCACCGCCGTCGACACCGGATTTCGACTGACCGGCATTGCGGAGATCCACGGCGTTTCGAGGGAGGTCACCGTGGATGTGAACGTCACCGACCTCGGAGATCGGTGGCATCTCGTTTCGGAAACTGCTGTGCGTCAATCGGATTACAAGATCACACCGTATTCGCAGATGTTCGGAGCCATGAAGGTGGTGGACGAGGTCACCGTGACGTTCGACGCCGAGTATCGCAAGCCCTGAGTCTTTCCAATTCGCCTGTCATGGTGGACACTACGGCGATGAGTCGAAATCGATGGATGTTCGGATCGTGCTTATCGGCCCTGACGCTGGCCGTAGCGTTGACCGCGGGCTGCAGCAGTCCAGCGACCTCGTCTGCCGATGGACCTCCGGGAGTGAATGTCAACGGCGTGGGAGAAGTGCAAGGTGCGCCGGACATGTTGACGACCCAGATCGGCGTTCAGGCCACGGCCGAGGACGTCACCGCCGCCATCGAACAGGCGAATGCGGCCGTGAGTGACGTCACGGACGCGGTTGTCGCGGCCGGTGTCGCTCGTGAGGACATACAGACTCAGCAGGTGTCGATCGATCCGCAGTACTCCGGCGCACTGCCGGGCGGCACCTCGGCGATTTCCGGATATCAGGCAACCAACACCCTGCAGGTCACGGTTCGCGACCTGTCGAAGGCATCCGCAGTCCTGGGAGACGCCACGTCGGCCGGCGGAAACGCGACCCGCATCTCCGGGGTCTCCTTCAAGATCGACGACGATTCCGAGCTGATCGCCGATGCCCGGTCCAGGGCGTTCGCCGACGCCCGCGATCGCGCCGAGCAGTACGCGTCGCTCGCAGGCGGAGAACTCGGGGACGTTCTGTCGATCACGGAGTCGATCACCGGCCAGGAGCAGCCGAGGTCGTTCGGCGAGTCCGCCAGTTCGTTCGACACGGCAGTGCCCATCGAGCCGGGACAACAGACCGTCAGCGTGTCCGTGTCGGTGAAGTGGGCGTTGAACTAGATCCCGGCGGGCGGTGGCAAGCGGTAGTTCACCGGAGTGGCCGAGAAATCCAGAGGATTGCGGACGCCGTCGGCCGCTGCTCCCGGAACCTGGACGCGCGGTTCGAGCCCGAGCGACTCCGCGAAAGCGAAGGCCTCGTCGATCGAATTGACCGGCCCCGCGGGAACGTTGCGGGCCATCAATTCTCTGTACCATTCGTCCGCCGTGCGCGTCTGCAGCGCCGAGTTCAGGATGTCGACCAACTGATCTCGATGTTCGACGCGAGCAGAGTTGGACGAGAAGCGGTCGTCTGCAGCCAGTTTCGGCATAGCCAGCACATCGGCAAGCTCCGAGAATTGCCGGTCGTTGCCCACTGCCAACGCGAGCGGACGGTCGGCGGTCTCGAACACCTCGTACGGTACGAGCGACGGGTGCTTGTTGCCCATCGGCCGCGGTACGACGCCTGCCCCGAGATAAGCCGAGGACTGGTTGCTCAACGCGGACAGGACCGACGCCATCAGTGAGGTATGCACCTGCTGACCCGCACCGGTGCTCGATCGATGATGCAGTGCCGCAAGGATTCCGCTGAGTGCGTGCAGTCCGGTGACGATGTCGACCATCGCCACTCCCACTTTGGTGGGCGTCGAGGAATCGGGGCCGGTGACGCTCATCAGACCGCCGACGGCCTGCACCACCAGATCGTATCCGGGCAACGCGGAGCCTCCGCCGGTACCGAAGCCGGTGATCGAGCAGTAGATCAGACCGGGATTCGTTGGAGCCAGATTCGAGTAGCCCAGTCCGAGCCGGTCCATCGCTCCGGCTCGGAAGTTCTCGATCAGAATGTCTGCGCCCGAAACGATCTCCTGCGCCTCGGCTACGCCGCCCTCGGATTGCAGGTCGATGAACCTCGACGCCTTGTTGCGATTGACCGAATTGAAATACGTTGCCGTACCGGCAGAGTCGTACGGTGGTCCCCACGATCGGGTGTCGTCACCGATCCCGGGCCTTTCGATCTTGATGACCTCGGCACCCATGTCGCCGAGCATCATCGTCGCGTACGGGCCTGCGAGTACGCGAGAGAAATCCGCGACGACAAGCCCTGCGAGTGGACCGGTGGCATCTGTCATCGGTCCACTGTATGACCTCGAGGTTTACGCGACGGCGAACGACCGCTTCGCCAAGCCGAACTGGAAACCGGTGATGGCTGTGGTCACCGGAGCTTCCGGGTTCTCGGCGGCACCGAGCGTGACGAACAAAGGCGTGAAATGTTCGACGGTGGGGTGGGCATACGGCATACCCGGTGCGGCGCTGCGGAAGTCCGCCAACGTTGCGACGTCACCACGCGCCAACGCGTCGGCCGCCCAGAGATCGAAGTCCTCCGACCAGGTCGGCACGGTGTTGGTGGCGAAGTTCTCGCGCGAGAGGAACGGCAGTCCGTGCGTCATGAATCCGGAACCGATGACCAGCACACCCTCCGCGCGCAATTCTTTGAGCGCTGCGCCGATGGCCATCAGCCGGTCGGGAGCATGCGTCGGCAAGCTCAACTGGAGAACGGGGACGTCGCCGTACGGGTACATCACTTTCAGCGGAACCCAGGCACCGTGATCGAGGCCGCGGGAGCTGTGGCGGTGCAGGTTCTCCGACGCCGGGAGTGCCGCGGCCACCCGTGCGGCCAAAGCCTCCGCGTCGGGCGTCCGGTATTCCATCGAGAAGTAGCGTTGGGCGAAACCGCCGAAGTCGTAGACCAGCGGGGTCGCAGCCGCCGACGCGGACAGGCTCAGCGGGGCCTCCTCCCAGTGCGCGCTGACGATGAGGATCGCCTTCGGCTTGGGCATCGACTGCGACCAGGTGAACAGCTGGTCCATCCAGAGTGCGTCGTCGAAGACCGGGGGTGCGCCGTGGCTGATGTACAGGGCGGGCATCGGACCATCGCTCGGAGTCCACAGTTCCTGTGACCGGCTCGCGGGTGCGGTATCGGCGAGAAATGCGTCGAACGCTGCTCCCGCGACGGGCGGGTTGATCACAGATGTCATGGCGGGTCCCTCGAATGCTTAGGTTGAATCTTCAACTTAGCACCGATTGGGCCCTGCGGCCAGCATGGCTAGGCTCGAGTGCATGCCGAATGCCGTCTATCGCGCACCGATGCCGGACGGCGTCGAGCGCGCCCTCACCTACGGACTGTGTGGAATGGCGGCCGACGACGAACGCTCGCTACGACGCGTCGAGCGCTTCGAGCAGGTTCCGGACGGATCTTTCGTATGGACGCGCACCGAGCGTGGCGAGTTCTTTCTCGGGCGAATTTCCGGTCCTCTACGTGAGGATCGCAGCGCCGACGCGGTGGCGTCGAACATGATCTTCGTGCGGGACTGCGACTGGACGAGCGAACCCGTTCCCGAACCCGACGTTCCCGCGGCGACACTGCAGACTTTCGCGCGCGGTGGCCGCAATTTTCAGCAGACTCACGACCCGCGGGTCGGTGCGGAGTCGGCTAGCGTGTGGCGAGCGCGAGGTCGTTGACCTGGGGATCTACCTGCACGACGGAGTAGCCCTGAATCTCGAACTTGTTCTCGCCCTCGGGCGGTCCGAGGACGGCACGGACGATCAGCGTTGCGGCGGCAGCGACGAGTGCGATCACGATGACCACTGCTGCCACGATCAGCAGGGTCCGTGGGCCACCGAACAGGTTCTTCGAGCTCATGGGTCCATCATGGCCCCTGCGGGATGAGACACGAATCGCGCGTACGGAAGTAATAAAGGTGTTGATCAGATGAGTTCATGGCTACAGTGAATCTGTGACCGATTCACCCGAGCCCGATTTCTGGTCGTTCATCGACACCGCCAACACCACGCTGGCCCGGGACTACGGGTTCGAGCACCAGCTGGCCACCGAGGTACTACTGACCCTGAACCGGGCGTCGAACATCGTCACCTACGACCTCGAAGCGACGGTTCATCGCCCGCGAGGCTGGTCGTGGTCGTCGTTCCGGCTGATGTTCGTCACGTGGTTGTCGGGCCCGATCGAGCCCAAGCGGGCGGCCGAGCTGACGGGTATGAGCCGCGCGGCCGTATCCAACCTGTCCAAGACCCTCATCTCCAGCGGACTGCTCGCCAGTACTCCCGACGAGGAGGACGGGCGTTCGGTGCGCCTCGCCCTCACCGCCCAGGGGCACGACGAGATGGTCGAGGCGTTCGCCGAACAGAACGAACGGGAGAACGCGTGGGCCAGCGCGCTCACCGAACCCGAGCAGCGGATCCTGGTGATGCTGTTGACCAAACTCATCACCCACCGCAGCCAATTCGACGTCCGGGGACGCAACTGAGGGTTGCGTAGATCACGTAAAAATAGTTAATGTGTTTACTACAAGCGGTGAACACAACACAGGAGCGATGGCGTGGCCTATTACCGGCAGCTCGGATCGGTACCGCCGAAGCGGCACACCCAGCACCGAACTCCCGACGGCAACCTCTACTTCGAGGAGCTGATGGGCGAGGAGGGCTTCTCTTCGGACTCGTCTCTGCTCTATCACCGCCACATTCCGTCGGCCATCGTCGACGCCACGGTCTGGGATCTGCCTGACCAGACGACCACCCCGAATCACCCACTGAAGCCGCGGCACTTGAAGTTGCACGAGCTGTTTCCGGACTCCGTCGTCGCCGACACCGACGTCGTCACCGGTCGCCGGCTCGTCCTCGGCAACGCCGACGTCCGACTCTCCTACGTCGTCGCATCGAAAATCTCACCGCTGTATCGCAATTCGATCGGCGACGAGATGGTCTACATCGAATCCGGTTCAGCCACCGTCGAAACCGTGTTCGGAACCCTCGAGGCGCGGCAAGGCAACTACGTGCTCATTCCGCGTGCCACGACGCACCGCTGGATTCCCGACGGCACCCTGCGCGCCTACGCCATCGAGGCCAACAGTCACATTGCACCGCCCAAGCGCTTTCTGTCGAAGTTCGGCCAGCTGCTCGAGAACGCTCCGTACTGCGAACGCGATCTCCGCGGCCCCACCGAGCCTCTTCTGGCCGACGGCAGCGACGTCGAAGTGCTTGTCAAACATCGTGGTTCGACGGGCATCGTCGGAACCCGATACGTCTACCCCAACCACCCGTTCGACGTGGTGGGATGGGACGGTTGCCTGTATCCATACACGTTCAACATCTCGGATTACGAGCCGATCACCGGCCGGGTGCATCAACCACCGCCTGCGCATCAGGCATTCGAGGGGGCCAATTTCGTGATCTGCAATTTCGTGCCGCGCAAGGTCGATTACCACCCATTGGCAATTCCGGTGCCGTACTACCACTCCAACGTCGACTCCGACGAGATCATGTTCTACGTCGGCGGCGACTACGAAGCCCGCAAGGGCTCGGGCATCGGGCAAGGCTCGATCTCGGTACATCCGGGCGGTCACGCTCATGGGCCGCAACCCGGTGCCTACGAACGTAGTATCGGTGCCGAGTTCTTCGACGAACTGGCCGTCATGGTCGATACGTTCCGCCCCCTCGAACTCGGCGAGGGTGCGCTCGCGTGCGAGGACACCGGCTATGCGTGGACGTGGGCAGGCCGGGGGCCGAACCGATGATCCCTCCGTTCTTCCGTCGCCTGTGCGACGACGCCGCCGCTTTCCCTCCCGGCAATGCGCCGCTCGATGTTGCTGTGGCACAACACCTCGAGTATCGGGGCAGTACATTCGCGGGCCTCGTCGGCCCGTTGGTCGTCCCGATGGACCGGGTGGGCGAGCTGGACCTGGGTGCTCGGATGGAGGTGGCGTTGACCGCACCTGCCGGGCCGGGCAGTGTGGAGGCAGGCCTACGCGCCGCCGACCGCACGGCGGGCGTGACGGTCGTGTCCATCGAAGTCGCAGTCCCCCAGGGCACCGACATCGATGTGCTCCGCAACATCACTCAGGACATCGACATCTATGTCGAGATTCCCCGGGACTCCCGAAAAGACGACATCTTCGACGCCGTCGACGAGTTCGGGTATCGCGCCAAGTTCCGGACCGGTGGCGTCACGGCCGACCAGTACCCAGACGAACACGAGCTCGCCGCGTCGATCTACCAGGCGGCACAGCGAGAGATTCATTTCAAGGCCACCGCCGGTCTGCATCACGCGGCGCGTAACACCGATCCCCACAACGGTTTCGAGCAGCACGGCTTCCTCAACGTGATTCTTGCGGCCGAAGCAGCGCACAGCGGCGCTCGCGTCGGCGAGCTCGAGAAGATCCTGGCGATCCGAGACGCAGACGTCCTCGCCGGGCTCGTCGCCGGGATCGAGGGCCAACGCGCCTTCGCCTCCTTCGGCACCTGCAACATTCGTGAACCCCTGGACGATCTCATCCGACTCGGACTCGTCCCACCTCTGTGACCTAGGAGCGCCGCTCATGACGCACATCGACATTCCCGCCGATTCCGAGTTCGGAATCGACAACCTCCCCTATGGCATTTTCAGCACTCCGGGCACGGATTCCCGTGTCGGAGTCCGCTACGGCGACAACGTGATCGATCTATCCGCAGCTCTGGGTGATCCAGAATTTTCTTCGGCAAGCCTGAACGCGTTCATGGCCCGCGGACGCGGTCGGTGGGTGGAGGTCCGCTCGTCGGTCACCGACATGCTCGCCGGTGGCACGACCCCCGCGGAAGCAATCGTGCCCGTTTCCGACGTGACGATGCACCTGCCGTTCGAGGTGGCCGACTACGTGGACTTCTACGCCTCCGAGCATCACGCAGCCAACCTCGGCCGGCTCTTTCGCCCCGACGCCGAACCGCTGCTACCGAATTGGAAGCACCTGCCCGTGGCGTACCACGGTCGGGCCGGCACGGTCGTCGTCTCCGGCACCGACATCACCCGGCCTCGCGGCCAACGCAAGGCACCCGACGAGGCGTCGCCCACCTTCGGTCCGAGTCGGCGACTGGACATCGAGGCCGAGATGGGCTTCGTCGTCGGCGTTCCGTCCGACGGGCCAATATCGCCGGATCGGTTCTCGGACCACGTGTTCGGAGCCGTCATCGTCAACGACTGGTCGGCTCGCGACATCCAGGCCTGGGAGTACGTTCCGCTGGGGCCGAACCTCGGCAAGAGTTTCGCGACCTCCATCTCGCCGTGGGTGGTACCCCTGCTCGCGCTGGAGCAGGCACGAACCTCGACGCCGGTTCAGGACCCCGAGCCGCTCGAGTACCTCCGCGAATCTCGTTCCTGGGCTCTCGATATCGACCTGACCGTCGTGTGGAACGGGCATGTCGTCTCGCACCCGCCCTACAGTGCAATGTACTGGTCGCCGGCTCAGATGCTCGCGCACGAGACCGTCAACGGTGCAACATCGCGAACCGGCGATTTGTTCGCCTCGGGCACCATCTCGGGACCGGAGAAGAATCAGCGCGGCGCGTTCATCGAATTGACCTGGGGTGGAAAAGAACCGGTGTCACTCGGCGCGGAGACTCGCACCTTCCTCGAAGACGGCGACGACGTGGTCATCGCCGCCAGCGCCCCTGGGCCGAACGGTGCCCGAATCGGATTCGGTGACGTTCGAGGTCGGATCGTGTCGGCCTGACAGGAGTCGAGGGAACTACCACAGATTCTGAAGTAGCGGTAGGCCCCCGCGGTGGATTTTTTCTCCGCCAGCCGTGGCCCTCGGGTGGAAGCCCGCGACTGCCGAACCCCGGAAACTTGCTTGTGTCGCGAGGTAATCGAACACCGCAAGAAACCCGGGAGTGCAGTGAACGTCATGGTCCGAAACACGTTGAGCCGACGAATCTTGTTGGTGGGGTTGGCGTCTGCGCCGATTGCCCTGTCGGCGGGATGCGCTGCGAGTAGGTCTACTCCGGGGTCCGCCCCGTCCGGTGTCGAGGCCGCGACGTCCGATGGCGGCCGCCGGCCACTACCGGTGCCGCCCCTGCTGGACTCCACCGTCGACGCCGCCGGTGTCCGCCACTTCACGCTCACCGCACAGGCCGGCAGCACCGAGATGTTGCCGGGTGTGCTGACCCCGACATGGGGTTTCGACGGTTCGATCCTGGGGCCGACCATCCGGACCCGGCGCGGCGAAACGGTCGCGTTCACCATCGACAACGCCCTGCCGGAAGACACCACCGTGCACTGGCACGGTGTGCACGTCCCGGCGCGATACGACGGCGGACCCCACCAAACGATCACACCGGGTGGACGCTGGGAGCCGACGTGGACTGTGAACCAGCCGGCGGCGACGCTGTGGTACCACCCCCACCCGCACGGTGCCACCGAGAAACATGCGTACCGGGGACTGGCCGGTATCTTCCTGGTCGACGACGAGGATGCCGACTCTCTCGATCTGCCGAAAACCTATGGTGTGGATGACTTCCCATTGATCATCCAGGATCGCCGGTTCACTGCAGACGGTGCTCTCGACGAGTCCGACCCGACCGATGCAGGCCTCCTCGGCGACACGATCATCACGAATGGAATCACCGGCGCGCGCTTGCAGGTGAGCACCGAACTGGTGCGACTGCGAATCCTCAACGGTTCCGGAGGGCGAATGTACAACCTCGGATTCGCCGACGACCGCGATTTCACGATGTTGGCCAGCGACGGTGGACTGCTCAGCGAGCCGCTCCCGCTGAGCCGCATCACCCTCAGCCCCGGAGAACGAGTCGAGATCGTCGTGGCGGCGGGCGGTAGTTCTCCGATGATGCTGCGCGCGTTCCCGTTCGACGATCAGCCAGAAATCGACCGCGACATCGCATCCGACTACGGACTGACCGATTCCTTCGACGTGCTCGAGCTCCGACCGGTCCCCAACCCCGAACGATCCCGGGCGTTGCCGGCTGTGCTCGCCGATATCCCCCGCCTCGAACCGGCCACCGCAGTCGCCGAGCGTAGATTCGAACTGCAGTGGTTCATGATCAACGGCGAGCAGATGGACATGAATCGCGTCGATTTCACCTCGGCCGTCGACACCACCGAGGTGTGGACGATCCACAACGCGGACAACTGGCCGCACAACTTCCACGTGCACGATGTCCAGTTTCAGCTCCTCGACATCAACGGTGCGAAGCCTCTGCCTGCGCTGGCGGGGTGGAAGGACACTGTCTACGTTCCTCCCGGCACTACGATCCGGTTGATACTGCGGTTCACCGAGTACACGGACCCGACGTTTTCTTACATGTTCCACTGCCATCTGATGAGGCACGAGGATCAGGGCATGATGGGCCAATTCCTGGTCCTCGGACCGAACCAGACTGCAACCCCGATGCAGATGCCTGCAGACACACCCATGCAGCACGGCGGCCATTGAGCGCCGTCGACCGATCGTGCACTGTCGATGTCAACTGCGCCGGTAGGCCCACACCGCCAGCCGTACTCTGTTGTTGCACTCGGTCTTTGCCATCAGATTCGCCACGTGTGTCTTGACCGTCGAGACCCCCAGATGCAGACAGTCCGCGATCTCCTGATTTCCCAAGCCCTCACTGACAAGCCTGAGAACCTCGATCTCCCGCGGGCTCAGCTCGACGTTCTCGGTGCGCTCGACAGCACGCCCCTCCTCGACTGCCCGGTTCACGAGCCTTCGCAACAGGTATGGGGAGAACGGGAGTTCGCCGTCGGCGACGCGACGGATGGCGTCCAACAGTTCGGCCGGTTCGGTGTCCTTGACGAGAAATCCTGCTGCTCCGGCCGCAAGAGCCGGGTAGAGGTGGTCGTCGTCGTCGAAAGTGGTGAGCACCAGCACCTTCGGTGCCGAGCCGGAACCCAGGATATGTCTGGTGGCCTCGATTCCGTCGAGGCCCGGCATCCTCAGATCCATCAGGATGACATCCGGTGACATTTCGGCGGTCAGACGAATCGCCTCCGCACCGTTGGCACCTTCGCCGACGACATCGATATCCTCGGTCGACTCACAGAGCATCCGCAGCCCGGCCCGGACCAGGCGCTGGTCGTCGACGATGAGTAGGCGGATCATCGTCCACGCTCCGAATCGGAGAAGGTGAGTCCGGCACGGACGGACCAGCTCCCGTCCTCGGCGCCGACCGCGAGCGTGCCCCCGGCGAGCGCGACACGCTCGGCCATGCCGGTCAATCCGTGCCCGGCAGGGTCGACGGCCCCGGAAGGGTCGTCGAGACGGCTGACTACGGACGCGATCACGCCGTCGTGCTCGCGGACGACCGAGACAGTCACGGGTTGATCAGGATCCGCGTGCTTCATGACATTGGTCAACGACTCCTGGACGACCCGGAGCAGGGTGAGCCTTCCGATCGTGTCCAGCTCGCCGAGGTCGGTATCCACCTCGGCGTCGACGGTGATCCCCGTGGCGCGGGTGCGCTCGATTGCTGCAGCGATCTCGGTGGACACAGCATCGGCCTCCACCGACGCGACCTCTCCGGGCGAGGGATCCCGAAGCGCTACGAGAAGTCTGCGGATGTCGTCCAGCGCACCCGACGCGGTGGCGTGGACGTCGTCGAGCACACTTCGAACGCGCGGGTCGGCCTCGGCCACGACATGCTGTGCGACACCGATCCGCAACACGATCGATGCCATGTGATGGGCCACCAGATCGTGCAACTCCCGGGCCAACGCGGCGCGCTCGGCCAGGCGGGCCCGCGCCGAATCCTCCAGCCTTCGCATGTCGGCGTCGGCGGCTCGCGCCCGATACGTGGCGGCCAAGCGGCGCTGGGCACGCAAATACAGCCCGAACAGCAACGGCAAGCCGACAACGGCAAGAGTCTCGACCGCAGTGGCGGGACGCCAGAAGGTCGAGGACTCACCGGCGGCAATCCCCCACAGAACCGCGACCGTCCACCACCCACTGGCCACGATCACCGGGGCGGACCGTCTCGAACGCATCGCCACCTCGGCCAGGCCAGCCGCACCGAGATAGGGAACCAGCTCCGACAATCCCCACGCGTGAGCGAGGAACATCGGCACCGCCAGCGCTGACAGCGCGAGCGAGACCGGTAGCGGCCACCGTCCGCCCATCAGAAAGACGACCGCAGCGGCCAGCGCCGCTGACCAGTACCAGAGCGGCACCTGGTACTGGTCCGGAAAGTTGCTGGCCAGCAGCAGCAACGGCACCAAAGCCAACGGCACCCAGCGCACGAACGGCAGCAAGTTGCGGCGCGGGGACATCTCGATCACCCCTTCGGTCGGCGAGGACGAGCCGAACTCAATGTTGCCCATGCCGGATCAACCCCTTGGACGCTGCAGCTGCCACGGCAGAGGTTCGTGAATCCACGCCCAACTTCGTGTAGATATGGGCCAGATGGGACTTGACGGTCGCCTGGCTCAGGAACAGCCTTTGACTGACCTGCACGTTCGAGTGGCCGTCTGCCACCAATTGCAGTACTTCGATCTCACGCAATGTCAATGTGCTGCCGGGTGTCCGCATCCGGTCCATCAGTCGAGATGCGACCGCGGGCGCGAGAGCCGACCCTCCCGCTGCTGCAGTGCGCACAGCTGCACAAAGATCATCAGGCGGTGCGTCTTTGAGTAGGTAGCCCACCGCGCCGGCTTCGATAGCGGCGAGGATGTCGGCGTCGGTGTCGTAGGTCGTCAGTACCAGTACGTGCGGTGCGCCGGGAGAGGCGGCAATGGCGGCAATAGCGTCGACGCCGTGCATACCGGGCCCGAACTGCAGGTCCATCAGAATCACGTCGATCTCGAGTTCGGCGGAGAGTTCGATCGCCTGCTCGGCCGTCGTCGCCTCGGCGATGATCACGAAGTCCGACTCGGTCTCGAGCACCGCACGCAACCCTGCGCGCACTATCGGATGGTCGTCGGCCATCAGTAGACGGATCATGTTCGCACCTCCAACGGCACAGTGACGGCGACGGCAGTGCCCTGGCCCGGTCTCGACTCCACCACCAGGGTGCCCTGCAGCGAGCGAGCACGTGACCTCATCCCCGGTAGTCCGAATCCGCGATCCCCAGCGCTGATGGTGTCGGGATCGAAGCCGACACCGTCGTCGACGACATCGAGCGCCACCTCGGTGTCCATGAAGCTCAGAGTTACTGTCACCCGGGTCGCGTCGGCGTGCTGCGTGGCGTTCGCCAGAGCGGACTGAGCGATGCGCAGCAAAGCGACCTCGTGTGCTGTGTGGAGGGGTATCGGTAGACCGGACAGCTGCCAGTCGACCGGTAGCCCTGCAGCTGCAGAGGTGCCAGCACACAATCGTTCCAACGCCGAAGGCAGCGAGCCGTTCTCGAGATCCGGCGGGGTCAGCGCACGAACGAAGCGACGAGCCTCCTCGAGGTTGCTCGACGCCGTTTCTCGGGCGTGTACGACATGCCTGTTCGCCTCGTCCGGCCGTTCGGGGAGTAGACGTTCGGCCGCGCGGAGCAGCAAGTGGATACTCGACAGCCCCTGAGCCAGGGTGTCGTGGATTTCACGGGCCAGCCGTTCACGTTCGGCGAGAACCCCGGCTTCGTGCTCCGCTGCTGCCAGCTCTCCGCGCGCGGCGGTCAGCTCCTCGATGAGCGTGCGCCGCTGTTCGCTCTCGCGGTAGAGCGCTTCGTAGCCGAGAACGACCGCGATCGCGACTGCGGCACCGAGCGAGGGCCCGACTACTGCCCCGACCTCGAAACCTCCTCGATGCCAGCAGAATCCAGCGATCGCCGTGAGGGTGGTCCAAACAACCGCCGTCAGGCCCCACGTCGTCGGCAGGAGATGGAGCTGAAGAAAGAACAACGGGAACGCGAGGTAGACGGCTTCGGGGCTCACCACGAGCAATGCCGTCCACACCATCCCGACCGCCAGTAGCCATCCAGCGGCAGTTGCACCGGAGTGACGCACTCTCGGCCAGGTAGCCCCCACCGCGTACACCACGCCCAGGGCGACGGCGAGCACGATGACCGCAGTCAGGTGCGGTACGCGCTCCTGGACCGCACGTACTACCGACAGCGTGAGCAGTGCCGCCAGCATCAGATGTAAGCACCCGCGCAGGATGCGCATGACAGGGGTGAGCGACGACGGATCCATAACGACGTCCAGGTTATGCGGTTCGCACCCGACCGACATCGGCCAAAAGGTGTAGCGGACGGTGATCCTTCCGACTCGCGAACTGCACTCTCCCGGTCGATGCCTGCGAGCCCAGGCTGGGGCGAGAGTTGAACACAGTTGCCGGATACCTGATTCGGTCGTCCGCAGAGAAAGGCAGAAAACGTGTTCGTCGCCTGGAGAGACCTACGATTCGCCAAGGGTCGGTTCGCCCTGATGGGAACCGTCATCGTCCTGATCACGATGTTGGTCGGTCTGTTGTCCGGACTCACTGCGGGCTTGGGCAGAGAAAGCACATCGGCGGTCACCGATCTGCCGGCTGACCATCTGACGTTCTCGGCACCGACGGAACGCAACTCGGTGTCGTTCACCGACAGCACCGTCACCGAATCCACCTGGCAGCAGTGGGCAGCAGTGGATGGGGTGCAGCGAGCGGAACCGCTCGGCATCACGACCACCAAAGCCGAGGCCGGCTCACTCAGCGCCTCGATCTCTGCGCTCGGCGTGCAGCCGGGCTCGACTCTGGCACCGGAATCGGACCTGATCCGCACCGGCAGCGCAGTGCTGTCCACGTCGGCCGCAGAGGAACTGGACGTCGGAATCGGCGAGGACTTCGTGCTCGGTGGACAGCGGCTGACGGTCGCAGCTGTCGACGGCGACGCCTCCTACAGTCACACCCCGGTGATCTTCATGGATTTGGGGGCCTGGCAGACATTGTCCGGTGGAGCCCCCGCAGGCCCACTACGCGCGACCGTGATCGGATTGAGTACCGACACCGATGTCGACCTCGCTGCGGCCGACGAACGGATCGGCACCGACACGGTGCCCACCGCGGACGCCAAGTCCGCCGTCGGCTCCTACAGCTCGGAAAACGGTTCGCTGCAACTGATGCGCGCGTTCCTGTTCGCCATTTCCGCACTTGTCATCGGGGCGTTCTTCACCGTGTGGACCATCCAACGCAGTGGGGACATCGCAGTTCTCAAGGCTCTCGGAGCATCCACCGCATACCTGCTCCGAGATGCCCTCGGTCAGGCGGTCGTGCTGCTGACCGTCGGCACCGTCGTCGGGACGGGTTTGGCCGCAGGAGTGGGCAGCCTCGTCGGCGGCACTGTGCCATTCGTCCTCGACCTCGGCACCGTAGTGCTACCCGCGCTGTTCATCGTCCTCCTCGGCGCAGTCGGCGCGGCTCTGTCCATCAATCGAATTACCTCCGTTGACCCCCTCACTGCACTCGGGAGCGCACGATGACCCTGCATCTGACCGATATCACTCTCACCTACCCCGACGGCGACGGACTGCGTAGATCTGCACGTCGAGAAGGGCACGATGACCGCCGTGATCGGCCCGTCCGGCTCCGGTAAATCCAGCTTGCTCGCCGTAGCGGCCACCTTGATCACCCCTGACAGCGGTCGCGTCGTGATCGACGGAACACCCACTGCCGCAATGACTCGCAGAGAATTGACAACACTACGGCGCAACAAGATCGGGACTGTCTTTCAACAGCCGAACCTGCTGCCGTCGCTGACCGCCATCGAGCAGTTACAGGTCATCGCCCACCTCGGTGGTCACTCCCCCCGCGGTGCCGAAATATCCGCACTCACGCTCCTCGACGCTGTCGGCCTCGGCGAGCACGCGCACAAGAGGCCGCATCAACTCTCCGGTGGGCAACGACAGCGGGTCAATATCGCCCGAGCCTTGATGAGCAACCCTGCAGTACTACTGGTCGACGAACCCACAAGCGCACTCGATCACGAGCGAGGAGCAGCGATTCTCGATTTGATCGCCACCTTGACCCGTACCAACGGCACCGCGACCGTTGTGGTCACCCATGACCGCGCACATCTGTCCGACATGGACGAAGTAGTCGAAATCGTGGACGGGCGGCTACTCGTCGACGTTTCGTCAAATTAACGTGGCGAGCCGAAGGACCCTGCCCGCCAACCTCACTCACGAGTGGGTCGGTAGGCGGGGGCCTTCGGCGTTCGATCGGGTTCTGCCGTGTTCAGCAACGGCATCGCTCGAAACTCGACCAGTTCCGACAGCACGACCACACTGGTCGACCGCGCAACCGTGCGAGATTGGTTGAGTACGATCAGAGTTCGCTGGAGATCGTCATGTGAGGCAGCCGCGACCCGGCACAGCACATCTCCCGAACCTGTGGTCGCGAAGGCCTCCAGCACGCCGGGTATCTGCTCCAGAACTGCGATGACGTCGCCGAGTGCGCCTTGGGCGATCTCCAACGTGACGAACGCCTGCACCCCGTAACCTGCTGCGGCCAAACGGATCCTCGGCTGATAACCGGTGATGACGCCGCTGTCCTCCAGGCGCTGCAGACGGGCCGACACCGTCGCACGTGCAACACCGAGCGTTCGCGACAGCTCGAGCACGCCGATTCTCGAATTGTCATACAGCGCAGCGAGCATCGCTCGGTCCAACTCGTCCAAAGCGTATTCCACCATGCACCTCCCGTTTGCTATACGAATCGTATAGCAACTCCCACCTTTCACTGCTCTATCTGTGCATCACATATAGGCGGAAGACTGTCGATTGACACCCCCACACCTCAATGTTGGGCTGATCGGAACAGTTCGCCCTCACTCGGATCCAACGGGAGACTTCATGAGCCTCGACAGCATTCTCAACGACGACGAAAGATTGGCCGATCTCGACGCCGATCAGCTTCGACAGCTCGTCGGACTCGTCGAGTACGACGACAAGCGAGATCCCTTTCCGGTCAGTGGCTGGGACGCCATCGTGTGGGTGGTCGGCAACGCGACGCAGACCGCGCACTTCTTCCAGTCCGCGTTCGGCATGGAGCTCGTTGCCTACTCCGGCCCGACAACGGGCCAACGTGACCACCACGCGTACGTGCTCAAGTCCGGCGCAGTGCGTTTCGTCATCAAGGGAGCCGTCGATCCCGACAGCGATCTGGTCGCCCACCACACCCGCCACGGCGACGGCGTCATCGACATCTCACTGGCCGTCCCCGATGTGGATCGATGCATCGAGCATGCGCGAGCGCAGGGCGCTCGAGTACTGCAGGAGCCGACCGATATGTCCGACGAGCACGGCACGGTGCGGATTGCGACCATTGCCACCTACGGCGACACCCGGCACTCGTTGGTCGACCGATCCCGATACACCGGCGCGTACCTCCCCGGCTACGTGCCGCGGACGTCGGCACTGCAGCGACCGGTAGGCGCACCCAAGCGGATCTTTCAGGCTCTCGATCACGTGGTGGGCAACGTCGAGTTGGGCAAGATGGACGAGTGGGTGAACTTCTACCACCGGGTCATGGGATTCACGAACATGGCCGAATTCGTCGGAGCCGACATCGCAACCGACTATTCGGCGTTGATGAGCAAGGTCGTCTCCAACGGCAACCACCGCGTGAAGTTTCCGCTGAACGAGCCGGCCGTCGCCAAGAAGCGCTCGCAGATCGACGAGTACCTCGACTTCTATCGAGGACCGGGCGCACAACATCTGGCGCTCGCGACCAACGACATCCTGTCTTCGGTCGATGCCCTGCGCACAGCGGGCGTCGAATTTCTCGCCACCCCCGATTCGTATTACGAGGACCCGGAACTGCGGGCCCGCATCGGCAACGTTCGGGTACCGATCGAAGAACTGCAGAAGCGTGGAATTCTCGTGGACCGAGACGAGGACGGGTATCTGCTGCAGATCTTCACCAAGCCTCTGGTCGATCGCCCGACGGTGTTCTTCGAGCTGATCGAACGCCACGGCTCGCTCGGCTTCGGCATCGGCAACTTCAAGGCCCTGTTCGAGGCCATCGAGCGTGAGCAGGACGCTCGCGGCAACTTCTGAGATGTGATCTGTTCGACGCCGCCCACCTTCAGCGTTCGGTGGGCGGCGCAGTTCGTCCCAGACCACCTCGGTCCTCGTCGAAGATCAACCACGTGCGCGTCGCCCGGACGCCGTCGAGCGACTGCAGGCCCTCCAGCACCACTTGCCGCAAACTCTCGTTGTCGGGAGTCCTGATGAGTACGAGCACGTCGAAATCGCCACCGAGCAAACTGAAGTGGTCTACGAACTCCATCGACCGCAACCCCTCGGACACACTGCGCCACGAATCCTGACGGATGGACAACGCGATGAACGCGGAGGTCCCTAGCCCGGACGCCCCGTGGTCGACCTGCACGGTGAATCGCTCGATGACACCGGAATCCTTCAGTCGGTCGACGCGCGTATAGGTATGTGCACGAGAGAGATTCAACCGATCGGCCAGCACCCGCATCGAGACCCGTCCATCCGAGGTCAGCTCGGCGAGGATGCGACGATCCGTGTCGTCCAATTCCACACGTCTCGAGACGTCGTCCATTCGTCCGCTCCTACCTGGTGGTTCGTTGAGCCGATCGGACACATTTCATGTCTGAGCTGAGATCGGCAGCCATATGTCTGCAATTCTACGACGATCGGCCTTCTTCCTCACCGAACCGACCAGAATCGCCGTACAAGCCGATTTCAGGAGAGTGCGACATGACGACCGTCGAGAAGGTTCCGGCAACGTCCTACCAACAGTTCATGCCTGCCGACCGTCCCGTGCAATATCTCGCACCCGATGGGACGGGCGTGGACAGTGCCGCCCGCTACGCACACCCGTCCAACGAGCGCCTGCTCGAGATGTACCGCTCGATGGTCCACGGTCGCCGATTCGACCAGCAGGCAACGGCATTGACCAAGCAGGGTCGGCTCGCGGTGTACCCGTCCTCGCGCGGACAGGAGGCGTGTCAGATCGCCGCCGCCTTGTGCCTGGGTGAGCAGGATTGGATGTTCCCGACGTACCGCGACTCGATGGCTCTCGCGGCGCGAGGCGTCGACCAGGTGGAGTTGCTCGGCATGCTCGCCGGCTACTGGCACTGCGGCTACGACCCGACCGCCTACAAGGTCGCTCCCCAATGCACGCCTCTGGCAACACAATTGCTGCATGCGACCGGCTTCGCATACGCCGAGGCCAAGCAGGGTCGCGACACCATCGCCCTCGCGTTCTGCGGCGACGGAGCCACCAGTGAGGGCGATTTCCACGAGGCCCTCAACTTCGCCGCGGTGTTCCGGGCCCCGGTCATCTTTCTGGTGCAGAACAATGGCTTCGCGATCAGCGTTCCCCTGGCTCGCCAGACTGCGGCTCCGTCGCTGTCGCACAAGGGAGTCGGGTACGGCATCGGCAGCGAGCAGGTCGACGGAAACGACCCGATCGCGATGATGGCCGTGATGGACGAGGCCGTGAAGTACGTCCGTGCAGGCAAGGGACCTGTTGTCGTCGAAGCGCATACCTACCGCATGGATGCCCACACGAACGCCGACGACGCCACTCGTTACCGCAAGGCAGACGAGGTCGAGGGATGGTTGGCCCGAGATCCACTCTCGCGCCTCGATTCCTACCTCGAGGCCCAGGGTCTTCTCACCGACGAGCTGCGCGAACAGATGACGGTATCCGCCGACGCCGATGCCGCGGTACTTCGCGCGGGCATGAACGTCGAGCAGGACGTCGACCCCGAGGATCTGTTCCGGTTCGTCTACTCCTCCCCCACCCCCGGCCTGACCGAACAGCGAAATCAGGTCGCCGCCGAAATCGCAGCAGGAGAACTGTCATGACCACGATGACCATGGCCGGGGCCCTCAACGCCGCCCTGCGCGACGCGTTGACCGAGGACGAGAAGGTCGTCGTCTTCGGCGAGGATGTCGGCACGCTCGGCGGCGTCTTTCGCGTCACCGACGGACTGACCCGAGACTTCGGTGACGATCGCTGCTTCGACACCCCGCTCGCGGAGTCGGGCATCGTCGGATTCGCGATCGGAATGGCGATGTCGGGTTACAAGCCCGTCGTCGAGATGCAGTTCGACGCCTTCGCCTACCCGGCTTTCGAGCAGATCGTGTCCCATGTCGCCAAGCTGCGCAACAGAACTCGCGGCTCGCTGACCGCACCGATGGTCATTCGGATTCCGTTCGCCGGCGGCATCGGCGGCGTCGAGCATCACTGCGACTCATCCGAGGCCTACTACGCCCACACCCCGGGGTTGAAGGTCGTCTCCCCGTCCACCGTCGCCGACGCGTACTCACTGATGCGCGACGCCATCGCAGATCCCGATCCGGTGATCTTCCTCGAACCGAAGCGGCTGTACTTCTCCAAGGACGACATCGAGCTGACCAAGACCGAGCCGATCGGCACCGCTGTCGTGCGCCGCGCCGGTACCGACGTCACACTTCTCGCGTACGGTCCCACCGTGTCTGTAGCCATGCAAGCCGCAGAGTTCGCGGCCGAGGACGGCCGGAGCGTCGAGGTGATCGATCTGCGGTCGCTCAATCCGTTCGACGACGAGACCGTCGCAGCCTCGGTACGCAAGACCGGACGCTGCATCGTGATTCAGGAAGCACAGGGCTTCTCCGGTGTCGCCGCGGAGATCGCCTCACGGGTATCCGAGCGCTGCTTCCATCACCTGCACGCTCCGGTACTTCGAGTGACGGGACTCGACATTCCCTACCCTGCACCGAAACTCGAGCACTTCCACCTGCCATCCGCCGACCGTGTGCTCGATGCCATGGACCGACTGCAGTGGAACGATGCGCCCGACCTCAGCAAGGCGGTCACGGTATGAGCATGCAGGTATTCCTGCTCCCCGACCTCGGCGAAGGACTGACCGAGGCCGAGATTGTCCAGTGGAAGGTCAAGCCCGGCGATACGGTCACCATCGATCAAGTCGTCGTCGAAGTAGAGACCGCGAAAGCGTCCGTCGAGGTGCCCTGCCCGTTCGAGGGTGTTGTCGGCGAACTGCATGCGGCCGAGGGCACCTCGCTGGCCGTCGGCGCTCCCCTGATCAGCATCGCCGGTGGTGCCGTCGCCGATGTGTCCGCGGCCCATGAGCGTTACCGCGAAGAGGAAAAGGCTGGCTCGGGCAATGTGCTGATCGGCTACGGCACCGGCCACGGCCCGACCGGTCGTCGTCGGAGAGCGGCTGCGCCGCATGTGAGCGGAAACTCGACCCAGGCTACGCATAGGAGTGGAGCTCGCGGAGCGACCAGCGAACAGAGCCACTCACATGCACCGAAGGTGCTCTCCCCGATCGTTCGCAGCATGGCGTTGCAGGGTGGGCTGGATCTGGCGAGTATCGATACCGCCGGCGGCCACGGCGTTATCACCCGCGCGGACGTCGAGCGAGCCTTGGCCGGTGCGACCGTTGCGTCCTCGCCGGAGGGCGTCACGCGAATCCCGATCACCGGGATTCGTAAGACCATCGCAGACAAACTCTCTCGCAGTCGCTCGGAGATTCCCGAAGCCACCGTCTGGGTCGACGTCGACGCGACGGCTCTGCTGCAAGCCCGACGCGACCTCGACGCCTCCATCGACGGCGTGAAGGTGACTTTGCTGGCGGTTCTGGCCAAGCTGACGATGATCGCGCTGTCCAAGTTCCCCGAGCTCAACAGCACGGTCGATACCGCTGCGGGTGAGATCCTGCGCTACGAGAACGTCGGACTCGGTATTGCCGCGCAGACCGATCGAGGACTGATGGTTCCCGTTGTGCCACAGTCCGATAAGGCCGATCTGAAGGAGCTCTCCGAGCGGTTGGCCGAGCTGACCGAACTGGCACGTACCGGTTCTCTCCCTGCAGCTCGCTTGAGCGGCGGAACGTTCACGCTCAACAACTACGGAGTATTCGGTGTCGACGGCTCGGCCGCGATTATCAACCACCCCGAGGCCGCGATTCTGGGGATCGGACGCATCATCGACCGCCCGTGGGTGGTCGACGGCGCACTCGCCGTCCGCAAGGTGGCGCAGCTGTCGTTGGCATTCGATCACCGCGTGTGCGACGGCGGAGTGGCCGGCGGGTTCTTGCGTACCGTGGCCGATTTCGTCGAGAACCCCGTCGTGGCATTGGGATCCGTCCGATGAGCGACGTCGATGTTCTCATCCTCGGCGGTGGATCCGGCGGGTACTCCTGCGCCCTGCGGGCCGAACAGCTCGGCCTGTCGGTCGCTCTGATCGAGGAGGACAAGCTCGGCGGCACGTGCCTGCACCGCGGATGTATCCCCACCAAGGCTCTGCTGCACACCGCCGAGGTGGCCGACGCGGTCCGCGGTTCGGCGCATGTCGGCGTCACCGCATCGCTGACAGGTGTGGATATGCCTGCGGCACTGGACTATCAACGCAGCGTGGTCGCTGGTCTGTACTCCGGACTGCAAGGCTTGTTGAAGCGTCCGAGCATCGAAATCGTCTCGGGCCGTGGACAGGTGGTCGGTCCTCGTACCGTCGAGGTGGACGGTCGACGCATCACCGGGTCTTCGCTGGTCCTCGCGACCGGATCGTATTCGCGCACCATCCCGGGCATCGAGCTTGGACCTCGGATTCTCACCAGCGACGACGCATTGGCGCTCGACCGTATCCCCGAGTCCGTCGTCGTACTGGGCGGCGGAGTCATCGGTATCGAATTCGCCAGTATCTGGGCTTCTTTCGGTGCCAAGGTCACCGTCGTCGAAGCCCTCGATCGCATCGTTCCCGGTGAAGACGAGTGGTCCTCGAAGCAGTTGACGAAGGCACTACGTAAGCGCGGCATAGACATTCGTACCGGCACCAAGGTCGAGTCCGTCGCCGACTCTCCCGACGACGTTTCGGTGGCATTGTCATCCGGAGACACCCTCACCGCGGATCTCGTCCTGGTGTCCGTGGGACGTGGACCCCGTACCGACGGTCTCGGTCTGGCCGAGCAGGGCATCGTCACCGAACGCGGCTTCGTGACTGTCGACGACAACCTGCTCACCACCGCGGACGGCGTCTACGCCGTCGGCGACATCGTGGCGGGATATCAGTTGGCTCACCGCGGTTTCCAGCACGGCATGTTCGTTGCCGAGCACATTGCCGGCCTTTCGCCCGCACGCATCGACGGCGATCTCGTTCCGCGCGTGACCTATTCGCATCCCGAGGTTGCGTCCGTCGGTCTCACCGAGAAGTCCGCGGAGGAGAAGTACGGCACCGTGACGTCGGTGGTCTACGACCTCGGCGGCAATGGCAAAAGCCGCATTCTGGCCACCGCAGGCGGAGTCAAGGTAATTCGCGCCCGAGACGACGGTCCCGTAGTCGGCGTCCACCTCGTCGGCGATCGAGTGGGCGAACTGATCGGTGAGGCGCAACTCGCGGTCGCGTGGGAAGCATTGCCGTCGGAGGTCGGTAGTTTCGTGCACGCCCACCCCACGCAGAACGAGGCACTCGGTGAGGCGATGATGGCGCTGTCGGGACGACCGTTGCACGCACACAGCTGATCACCGCAATTTATCGTTCTAACGAGTTCGGTTGCACCCCAATTGGGCTATGGAAGTGCAAAGTACGAGGCCATTCTCAGTGTGACAATTGTCGTCGCGCTGTTTGTCGCACCGTTTCGAGATGGCTGTGATCGATCATTGGCTCGCCTGTGGTGGCGACTACCCATGGGGAACCGGGATCGCTGAGGTCGACCTCATTGAGAAAGTTTATTTCTGGATGCCAGCCCGCCGAAGTCCAACGTCGCTCGCCAGACGCGAGCATCGGTGGTATTGGATGTCCCGCCCTGACATAGAGGAGAGCCCGGCGATACTCAAATTGGTCGTTCAAGGTTTCCCACTCGACCTCATCGAAACACACATCTTCGAAAACTGGGTATAGAAGCTGACGGGCGTATCTACTCATACTGAACTTGAGTCCAACATGGCCGTGAACTGTCTGGGCGTCTAGAACCTCGTGTTCGTCCAACAGATCGAGTGCAGTTCTGCTCCCTGGAGCCGTACCGCGACGGGATGCCTCAGGGTCGTGCCAGGACGCCCTTCCCATCGCCATCCAGAGCCGGGTAAGAGGCTGATCACCGCCGGGGTGATCGCGGCTAGCAAGAACAGAACTCAGTCCGATGGTTCGGAGCGTCAACATTGCGGGCAGATGCCGGGCTTTGCTGAAACGCTCCGGCGGAAGTTGTTGAATAATCTGCCCTGCCGGCATCATCGCAGGGCGGCGTATGCGCATCATTTGCTGAAGCGCACCGTTCCAGACGTCGCTATATGACCCGTCACGGTCGTGAATTGCCCCTCGCCGCAATAGCTCTGCAATGGGCGTACTCATTCGCAGGAGGTCGTCGTAATAGCTCAGTAGAGCCGATTCGCTCGTGTCATCTGCTGGTATCCCGAGGGCGTTCACGGCCTTATCGAGGTGCCGGGTTCGGCTCTGAACCATCTGTAGAAGTCTGCCGCGTTGGGTGGGGTCATACATCCACTCCACGATTATGTCGTTGTCCACCTCTGGGCGTGGCGGAGGTTCGGGTTGCGAAGTGGGGTCGCTGCGGTGCGGGCTAATAGCGGCAGGTGCTGAGAAGTCGCCTGCATTGTTGAAGTTGCTGTTCTCCAGGTGAACTGTCAACCCGGCTGTGCGCAACCGTTGGCCAAGCCTCAGGCGACTTTGATGGGAGTCGTCAATAGATACGTAGTTGACGCTTTGGAGGTCCGAGTTCCAGCGCACTCGTCCATGGTGGACGAGGACAGTTCGTTTCTGGTCGATGCCTATAGCCATTCCAGCTTCAAACATGACGTTTTGCCTTGCTTGTCCGGTCAGATCACGTTCATCGCTTCCGTCGCCATCGATTAGAAAACTCTCCTTGCACTGGCCTAGGTCATCCGCTGTGAAGAGGACAACAACCCCGTGCGCGATACGCATGCCAGCGTGGACGATTTCCAACGTGCTGGGCGAACCGCTCTTGGCCGCGGCAGCGGCCTCCTCCCAGTCGATTACCCGGAGGTCGAATGCTCTAAGCAGGTCCGTCATAGCAGACTTGATCTTTTTATCGCGTCCGTGCACCAAGAAAACGTTTCTAGCATTCGC
This sequence comes from Rhodococcus sp. IEGM 1370, assembly GCF_033142325.1. NCBI lineage: Bacteria > Bacillati > Actinomycetota > Actinomycetes > Mycobacteriales > Nocardiaceae > Rhodococcus > Rhodococcus sp. IEGM 1370. The sequence continues at coordinate 53,063 of NZ_JAWLRY010000027.1, forward strand.
TGGCTCGACAATCATGGTCGTCCCCTCGGTCGTAGGCGTGGCCAAATCTCGTGTAGTTGGTAGCGTGTACGCCCCTGTCATACCCGAAGGATTCGGTGCAGGAGGGGGCGATGTGGCTATGGCAGTCTCCTCGCAAAGCCTGCCATCGAGATCGAGATCGAAACCGTAGGTTTGAAGAACAGAACGTATGTCTGCCACAGCCCTTTTAATCAGTCGCTCATCATCTTCGGAAGAGCCGTCGATCGCACGTATGAACGCACCGTTTTCGATGCTCAAAAGCTCAAGTACTCGCTCGGCCGCGTCGACGGCCGCTTCTTGCGACGCGGACTCAAACGCTGAACGCATCCGGGCTTGCTTGTTCGGTCCCTCCCACGGCAAGCCGACCGTCGACATCACTGCCCCGATCTTAGAATCGGACGGTGGCAAGTACCCTTCGACAAGAGTTGCCAGCGGCCCGCCGAGTCGCTGGCCCAGTGAGCGTCGCGTACGTCTTGCTTTGGAAGTCACGATGTTCAGGATGCCTCATATGACGCGATCAGTCTGCCAAAGGCGTCCGCGCCTACGTTGTTAACTCCATAGGCCCGTTCTCAGAGCCACCCGGCCATCGTCACAGTTCTCTCTGTGCAGTTGACCTGATCAATCTTGAATCTGTCCAGGTTGCCTCGACCCGCGGCGCGACGAACAGAAGGTTGCACTCTCGGTAGATTGGTCGCTACGTCGTTTCTGAACTTTTTAATGCTGCGTCGAGTTTACGAGTTCTTCGATCAAAAGGTGTCCGCCTGGCAGGTCCCCGATAGTCGGACCACCGTGTTCTAGAGCCACGGTGTGATTGATTTCAGTCGATCTCGCAACCCTC
>NZ_JAWLRY010000028.1:0-45835 GCF_033142325.1 Rhodococcus sp. IEGM 1370
CCATCGTGCGCCAACGGGGTTCGAAGCGCAATCTCGACCGGCTCAGGCCGGCACATCACCGTGGAGAAATATCGAGGTTAGCCAGCAGCTCTATGTGTTTCTCAATGCGCCGATAGGTCCCGTCATCGGATCTGTCATTCAATATCTTGAACAGAATCGTCAAGGTTGTCGGTACTGCGCCTGCGGCGAGGCTTACCCAGTTGACCATTACTGTAGCTTCGCACAGCAAGGCGCTCGGATTCCTCAGTATCGCTAGGCGTTGCCCGTATCGGCGTAAGCTACCGACGTGCCCATCGACCTCAGTCTCTACCTCTCTCATACTCGTGGGCGCGGGATTGTCGAAGTATTTCTTCGAGGGCACCTTTGGATCGAGAAATTTCTAATCGAGCTGCTCGAAGCAGAAGTACCAAACCCATCCCCTCTCCGGCTTGAGCGGATGAACTTTGCATCCAAGGTCAATTTGGGTGAGGCCCTCAATCTGTTGTCCCCAACCGATGCCGCGTCACTGCGTGTCCTGAACTCATTGAGGAATAGGCTCGCACATGATCTTGAGGGCGAGCCGACCTTGGCGGACGTGGAGCGTCTTGAGGCAGGGTTGTCCGAATCCCAGACAGCTCTCGCTTCTAAGGTCGCACAGGCCGAGGTCCACAACGATGGCGAACTCCCCTTCGACCCCGACGAGATTGTAAGGTTGTCGGCGGTGGTGTTGGCGATCTTGACCGAGATGGAGATGCATCGTCAGCGGCATGTCTACTGGCGTGAACATCGAGGAGAGATAGAGGCGTTCCATGTCGCTGCCGCCATGATCAAACAGGCTGGGGGCCAGCCAATGACTCTTGAGGAGTACCGCCGTAAGCGGGCAATACCTGACCCCCCTGGTCCGGGTGACGTCGTTCTCAAGAAGGCGACTGAATCCCCAAATCGCGAAACCTAGGTGAGGTGCTCGCGCTGATCGTGCACCAGATTCTTTTATAATCGCGCATATCGGACCTGGTGTGATGGGGCCGTGTAAAGCCGCGGTGTCAGTGCCTACTCGATCTTTCCCGTGTTCATCAAGTCGAATGCGGCGGCATTAAGTTTGTCGATTCGTTCACCTATGAAGGTGTCGAAATCGTCCAGGAACAAGGACTGTGGGCACAGGGCATGGGTCAAGATAGCGTCAGTCTCTTTTGCTGGCATCTTTTCCTTGTACTTGCTTGGGGCCACACCGCCTAACACCTTATTGTCAGCAGCTGAAATGATAGCGAAGTTTGCCAATCCATTAACCCGGTCGTTCTCGATACCCATTGTTTTCGCGTATGCCCGAGGCATTAGGTGATGAAACTCATTGCGGTTGTACTGCTGCAGTACTTTAGCCAAGCTTACTTTCTGTCCCGAGACAAAGCTTTTGGGTTCAGCTTGAACGAGCATTGCCAAAAATGTCTTAGTATTTACGGTAGACACGTTGAAAGGCTTGGTGAAGAAATCCCTTTCGATCGACGCAGATACACCGGTTGCAAGGGTGGTTTGGCGCTTCTTCTCCCTTAGGGCGGCCGCCTCAAGAATGTCGCGGTTCAGATTGCGAACAACACCGGCTGAGTATCTCCGCGTGAATGCGGATCGCCAAAACCAAAGGGTCAAGGTGTGGCGTTCATCGTTGCTGATTTTTCTGGTGTCCTTGGCGAAGAATACAGCCAAGGGCACTAGGCTCGCAGGGTAGGGAAGATTTGCTAGAGTCTCGATCGAAAATTCTGTTCTTAGGAAGTCTATTGCACCCTTGATGCCGTGTGCGATGTCGTCAAACTTGTCCCGAACATCGACGCCTCGAAGATTTACGAATGCGTTTGGCGATGCATCGCCTGCGACAATGGCTGAGCAGCAACGTAATAGTAAGTTGTTGTCTTCGCCTACATCGGCGAAGCCAAACGGCCGTAGCTCTTCTGATAGCGAGGCAAATTTCTCTTGCAAGTCGAAGTCTTCGCTCCAGGTCCAAGCGGTGAGCAGTTGAAAGACGTCAAGCTCCACCCCGAGGCGATTGACCCGTTCAAATACAATCGCGACCTTGGATCGATCGTCGGTGGCAATTTCCTGCGTTGGTATCGCAGCCTCTTTGAAGACGGATTGTACCGAGTCGATAAGGCGAACCTGATCGTCGTTCAGTTCTTTCGTAGCATTACGGAATTCTGTAACATCGAAGAAGCTCGAAATGGGGAAGTATCGCTTTGGATCGTAGCTGTCCGCATCGAGAGCGAAAAATTGACTCTCTTGCACGTCGTCCTTGGCTTCCATGTCAAAAAAAATGTTTGTCCATGCATGTTCTCCGTCCGGTACGAGTTCTGTCTGGAAAACTCCGAAGATCGAAGTCAGACGCTGTTGTCCATCTAGAACGTAATGAACTGGGTAATCCTCCCGCGCTTCGGGCAGTGTGAAAGGTCCAAGATTGCGCTCGGAGTTCAGCTTCTCTTTAGTCCTCCATAAGATGACTGCGCCAAATGGGTAATTCTTGTAAATCGAGTCCATAAGGTAAGCGACATGCTCGGCGTCCCACACAAACCCCCGCTGGAAGGCCGGAATGCGGATCGAACCCGCGGCGATGTCGGTCAGTATGCGACGGATCGGCAGGTCGGCCATTTTGCTCCTTGCGAGTCGAGGTGCCTTGACCCTACCGAGCGGCGATGCCTCTTGCCACCAAATCGCGCCACGTGGCAGTGGGCTGCGGGGCGGCCTAGTTCAAGCGTTGGTCAAGCGGTCGAACGTCTGCGTAGCGGTGTAGCCAGTGCGCTTGAGGATGCGCGTCATCAGGTATGTCCGCGTGTACGAGGTCGGGTCAGCGCCCGGGGTGAGGTACATGCCGAGTGCATTGTCGTCGTCGGTCCAGATCAACCCGGCCTCCTCGAACAGGAACGAGCGGCCTAGGTTAGAGGGTGTGGTGTCGTAGCCCTCAAGCTGGTATGCCGCTACGAGTTCGTCGGTCAGCTCGGACCCGTTGTTGGGCAGCCAACGCATCGAGAGTGGATAGTCGGGCATCATTTGGCATCAGCCTCGGCGGCCTTGGCTGCGCGTTCTTTGGCCCACGTCATGAAGCGAGTCTTCATCTGCGTGAGGTCGGATGCAACGAAGACGTAGCGCGAACCTGCCCCACACGCCTCGTAGTCCTTGCTTGCGCGGAGGAACATGCGCAGCTCGCGAGGTGTGGTGGACAGTGCCTCGGCTACCTCGCGTGTGGTCAATGTTTCGATCTTTTTGGGTGTTGCCATCGTGTCCTCCTGGTCGGGTGGTGTGCGAAAGCAACGTAAGAGACTTCGAGCGCGAGTCCAAAGGCCCGCACGTCAGCACAGAGACCTTCTGTGGCGCAACGTCATACGCGAACACGTGACGCATCCGTTAGGCGTTCACGACCGCGCTCAGACGTGCGCACGGACGCACCTGTCAGATCGACGATTATGTGCACGTTGTGATCACACACGTTCGAGTACGGGCGCATACGGCGCTCAGCCACGGTAGGCGCAAAACATGGTCTGACCTGTGTAGATGTGCAACTAGCGCGCACTGGTGAATACGGTGAAGTACTCTGATGTTCCGACTCGTAATGAAAAGGTCAAGAGTTCGATTCTCTTAGGCGGCTCAGAGGCAAGAAGCCCCTCACCAGTAGGACTCGGTGAGGGGCTTTTTCGTGTTCTGCTCCGGTAAGCGTCAGGCCGGCTGATGTGGTCGCGCCGTGCTCGCGAGCGGGCTTCTCGGCTGACTGTTTCGCGTCGGCCAGCCGGCCCGTGAGGTAAGCGCTGACGGTCTCCAGGTCGTTGTGTGGTTGCTGCGACTCTCACAGGTACCACTTGTGGTACCTGTACCGAAAGTGGTACCTTTCGCAGTGAAGGCGACTTCCCGCGCAACGCGCGGCCGAACAGAAGGAATTTGCCCGCGCAAGGCGGGCCGCACACGTCCGACGGCGACCGCCAACGCCACGGACCTAAGGAGCCGATCGAAATGTCAGCCATCACTCGCACCGAAGCCCGCAAGAGTCTGTTCCCGCTTGTCGAACAGGTCGTAGAGGATCACACCCCCATAGAGATCGTTTCCAAGGGAGGCAATGCGATTCTCATGTCGAAGGCCGACTACGACGCGATGATCGAGACCGCGTATCTCTTGCGCAGTCCCGCCAACGCAACGCACCTACTGAAAAGCATGGAGCAGGCCCGCCGCGGGGAGGTGAAACCCAGAAAGCTGGCCGAATGACCGAAGTCCGATTCACCGAAGAAGGATGGGACAGCTATACGTCCTGGACCGTCGTCGACAGGAAGATGCTCGCCCGCATCAACAAACTGATCGACGCGGCTTTGCGCGACCCATACGCCGGGATCGGCAAGCCCGAGCCCTTGAAATATGCTCTGGCCGGGGCATGGTCACGACGAATCGACACCGAACACCGACTCGTCTACCTGCCTCCCAGCGACGACAATTCAGACCTCGTCATCGTGTCGGCGAGATACCACTACTGACATACCTCGGCACCCGGGCATTGATCCTCTGATCGAAGCGCCAGCGCTCCATCGACCTCTTCGCCCGGTCGGTCCTGCAAGATGACTTCATGCGAACCGGAAGAGCCAGTGGTGGCCTGATGACAGCCATCGTCACCACCGGCATCGGTGGATACGACAAACTCGTCGTGTCCGAGGTGCCGATACCCGTGCCGGGTCCGGGTGAGGTGCTCGTTCGCGTGTTGGCCGCGGGGATGAACAACACCGAGATCAACACACGCGTGGGCTGGTACGCGGACGGCGGGTGGAACGACGCGACGCCATTTCCGCTGATTCAGGGCACCGACTGCTGCGGTCTCGTGTGTGGGAGTCCCGGGACGGTCGAATCCATCGTCGGCAGCCGTGTCCTGGTTCGATCGTGCATGCGTGTCGACGGATTCTCGTCGCAGGAGACGCGTTGGTTGGGTTCGGACATGGACGGCGCGTTCGCCCAGTTCGTCGTCGTTCCGGCGAGCGAGATCTTCGTGGTCGATTGTGATTGGACCGACGCCGAGCTGGCGACCATTCCGTGTGCCTACGGCACGGCGGAGAACATGATCGCCCGCGCGGGAGTGCATCGAGGGTCGACGGTACTCATCACCGGCGCGTCGGGCGGAGTCGGTTCTGCCGCAGTGCAACTCGCCGCTCGTCGCGGTGCCCGCGTGATCGGCGTCGCGAGCCGCGCCAAGCACGACCAGCTCCGCGAACTCGGCGTCCACGAGGTGTACGGGCGCGATGTCGACGTGGTGGACGCCCTCGGCACGCGCAGCGTCGATGTGGTGATCGACAATGTCGCCGGCGACGGTTTCGGTCCTCTCCTCGACGTCCTCGTTCGTGGGGGAACGTACGTGTCCTCCGGCGCGATCGCAGGACCCATCGTCGCGTTGGATCTACGGACGATGTACCTGAACGACCTGACGCTCCTCGGCTGCACGGCGTGGGACGAGGACGTGTTTCCGAACCTCGTGTCGTACATCGAAGCCGGTGAGATTCGTCCCTTGTTGGCCGAGTCGTTTCCGCTCGAGCAGATCGCGGCCGCGCAGCAGCGCTTCTTGGAGAGGGACCACGTGGGGAAGTTCGTGCTCGTTCCTCCGGTGGTCCGCGATCAGGCGTGATCTCCAGGCACACTGGACAGAGTGTTCGCCTCCCTCGCCCCGGCTCGCCGCCGTCTCGTGTTCGTCTTATTGGCCCTCGTATTGGTCGCGGTCGTCGCGGCTGTGGCGGCCTTCGTCGCATCACGTCCCGCAAGCGACCCCGTCGCGAGCGTCGACCAATCCGTACCCGGCCCGGTGCTGCTGATCCCCGGGTTCGGCGGATCCACCGACTCGCTGGAGGTGCTCGGGGCCGAACTACGGGAGGACGGTCGCGACGCCACCGTCGTAGCTCTGCCCGACGGTGGCGTCGGCGATCTGACCGTGCAGGCGCAGACCCTGCGCGACGCCGTCGACGCGGCTCTGACTCGGACGGGAGCGAGCTCGGTCGACGTCGTCGGGTATTCCGCCGGTGGGGTGGTGGCCCGGCTCTGGGCCACGGATCTGGGCGGCGCCGAGCAGGCCAGACGCATTGTCACTCTCGGCTCCCCGCACCACGGCACTCAGGTGGCGGCTCTGGCGGCCCAGTTCGTGCCCGACCAGTGCGCGACCGCCTGTCAGCAGCTCGCCCCGGACAGTTCCGTGTTCGCCGCCCTGAACTCCGGGGACGAGACCCCGGAGGGTCCGCAGTGGGTGTCGATCTGGACCGAGTTGGATCAGGTGGTGACCCCGCCGACGTCGGCCGAACTCGACGGGGCCGTCAACATCCCTGTCCAGAGCGTGTGTGCGGACTCGACCGTCGATCACGGGAACCTGCCCCGCGATCCTCTGGTCGGCGCGATGGTCTCTGCCCAGTTGGACGGCGACTCCACCACCCAGCTCGGCGCAGCTGATTGCAGCCGTCTCAGCTCGTGATGTCCTTGGTGGTGAAGTTCGCCCACGCCGCGCCGAGAAGAACGACGACGTAGACGCCCTGCACACCGACGCCGCGCATCAGGTCCCGCGTCGGCACCGGGTCGCGGAACAGGTCGACGAAAGCCAACCAGTATCGCGTCGGTAGGTACGGCGCGATGGCGTCGGCGGCGTCCAGCGTCAGCAGCAGCGAGCTCGCGATGAGGAACGCCAACGCACCCAATGTCGCGGCGAGCGGGGAGTCGGTCAGAGTCGACAGGAACAGGCCCATGGCGGCGACTCCGAGCATGGACATGGTCACGTAGAGCACGGCGATGACGGTGCGTGTGGCGACCTGTTCGTCGGTCAGCACCGTGCCGGACACGCTGGAGACGCCCCCCAGGGTCGTGACGTCGAACAGCGTCGTGCCGACGAAGTATGCGATGACGGCCACGACGACGACGGCCAGCAGCACGAAGGCGGCAACCGAGATCAGCTTCGCCACCAGCAGTTTGGTTCGTCCCACCGGGCGGGCGAGCAGGTAGCGCAGCGTGCCGGCCTGCGCCTCCCCGGCGACGGCATCGCCTGCGATCACCGACACGGCGACGGGCAGGAACAGCGGGAGCACGATGGCGAGCGCGGCGAGCGGAAACAGCTGGCCGTTGGTGGTCACCGCAGAGAGGAAGGCGGGGCCTTCGCCGGGACGCGGACCGACGTCGGTGAGGGCGAGGAGGCCCGCGACGATGCTCGGCAGCAGATTGAGCAGAAGGATGACGACCCAGGTGCGGGGTCGGCTCAGCATTGCGCGCAGTTCGACGCCGATCATGCGGTCACCTCGGTCCGGGTGGCGTTGTCTCGAAGTGCGCCGGGGGCGTCGACTCTGTCGGAACTGGCCCCGGTGACCGCCAGCACGGACTGTTCGAGGCTCATCCGTTGCTCGCTCAGCTCGCTCACCCGGACTCCGCCCTCCACGAGGAGCCGGTTCAGCTCGGCTGGGTCCGGGTGCTCGACGATCAGTTGCTGACCCACACGTTCGAGCACCGTGGCCCCCTCGACGCCGGAGAGCAGGGAGACGGCGTGGGCAGGGTCCGCCGTGCGCACCGACACCCGGCCGGTGGACCGCTGCATCGAGGACAGCTGGTCCTGTAGGACGAGTCGACCTCGATCGAGCACTCCCACTCGGTCGCACAGTTGCTCCACCTCGGCCAGCAGATGGCTGGAGAGAAACACCGTGGTGCCCTGAGAGTGCAAGCCCAGCAGCAACTCTCGAATCTCGAGGATTCCCTGTGGGTCGAGTCCGTTGGTCGGCTCGTCGAGGATCAGCAGTTCGGGGGTACGCATCAGCGCCGCCGCCAGCCCGAGACGCTGCCGCATGCCGAGCGAGTACTGCTTGACCGGTCTGCGTCCCACCCCGGCGAGGCCCACCTGCTCGAGGGCTTCACCGACCCTGGTTTTCCGGGTCCGCCGGGACCCACCCGGACCGGCCGCGTCGAGCAGCGTGAGGTTTCTGCGTCCGGACAGGTTGGGGTAGGCGGCGGGGTTCTCGATCAGCGCCCCCACGCGTGGCAGCACGCTTCTGCGTCGCCGGGGCATCTCTTCGCCGAGCACCTGTATCTGCCCGGAGGTCGCCAGTACCAGGCCGAGCAGCATGCGCACGGTCGTCGTCTTGCCGGAGCCGTTCGCGCCCACGAAACCGTAGATGTCGCCGGCGCGTACGTCGAGGTCGACACCGTCGACTGCCCGCACCGATCCGTAGCTCTTGGTCAGGCCGGTCGTGCGGATCATGTGGCTGCTCCTCCGAGCTGTTGGGCGGCGGTCGTCAGGGTCTCCGCGGTGACGGTGCCGGACAGCAGATAGCGACGCCGGTCGTCGGTGGGTCCGGTGACGAGGACGTTGAGTGGACCGATCGACACCGCGACGCTGTCGTCGGTGACGATTGCCCCGGGGGCGGACTGCAACTGTTCGACGAGTCCGCCCGCGGCGCGTCGTGGCAGGGGAACGGCGAACAGTTCGGTCACACCGCGGCCGTAGATTCCCACCGACCCCTGGCCCTCGCGGGGGCGCAGATCGAGGCCGGACAGGGTCGACGGCAGGCCTGCGGTGTCGAGCCGGTCGGCGAACGAGGCGATGTCGCCACCGTCCTGCTGCTGCACGTCGGTACCAGGCGGGGGAACGAAACGGACGGTGTCGGCATCGGGGGTCTCGGAGGAGAAGTCGAGGAACGCGGTGCTGACGACCGGACGGGTGGCCCCGGCTCCCAGCACGTCGACCTGCAGCGGGAGCCCGCTGCCGGGGTCGACCCAGACGTCGACTCCGGTGACGGTGCTCTGCGGCTGGCTGGGGACGAGCCTCAGGCCAGGGGCGTCCCGGCCGGCGATCCGGCGTGCCGGAAGCCGGGTGACCTCATCCGCGGTCGCCTCGCTCAGCAACCGCTGCCCCAGCTCCGGGGGTAGCAAGTCGGCCTCGCGTGGCAGGCGCAGGCTCGGTTCGGGGACCGGGGTCACCACGGCCGTGTTCTGCTCGTAGTCCCATCTCCACAGCCGCGTCGGGCTCCGGTAGAGACCGCGCTCACCGGCCAGACGCACGGTGTCGACGCGCCAGCTGTCCGCGGCGCGATACCAGGCACGCAGAGAGGTGGTGTCGCCGAGCAGATCCGGCAGGCCGCCGAGCCCCTCGGTCACCGGAATGATGACACCGCCGACCGCCTGGGCGTAGCCCGAGTACGGCGTCTCGGTGGAGGACTTGACCTGTTCGAGCAGTTCGGCTGCGCCGATGTCGGACGGGTCGACGGGTAAGCGCGCGATCACCGAGGGGGTTGCGACGAGCACGGCGATGCCGAGCACCACTGCCAGCCACCGCCACTTCTTGCGCACCTCTTCGACCGTACGGACGTACCCGAGGTGCTGCATGTGAGCTGCACGACGCTCGCCGCTAGCCCCTGAGCGTGAACTCCGCGTGACCGTAACTCACACCGTTGATCTGGAGCTCGATGGAGTGTGGGCCGGGGTAGTACTTCCGTGTGGTCAGCGGCTTGAACGAATGTTGCCGTCGCACATCGATGCTGTCGCCGGGCGTGATCGTTCTCGTCGTCAGCTTGAACGTCTTCCCCGTCACCCCACCGTTGGCTTTGGTGTGATGCACGATGTAGTCGATCGCAACCTTGGCCGGTTCGGTGCCGACGTTGCGGATCGAGGCCGTGAACTCCACTTCTCCGCCCATGGGCAGCTCCGTGACGTCGAGGGTGGGGCCGTCCACCTCGAGGTCGGCCGGAGCGAACCCGAGCAGCTCGAGTGCGTCCCGGTTTCCCTTCTTGATCACCGTCCGAAGGGCATGTCGCACAAGCTTTTCGGTGTGTGCGTCCGGGCTGTCGAGCCACCGAGTGGTGGTCCTGACGACCAAGTCCGGGACGTCTCGGCTGACATCGTTGAGATGGTTCGCGACAGACCGTCGAACGTAATCACTGTCGTCTCGGTAGAGCCGGTCCAGGATCGGCACCGTGACGCCCGGGCGCTCGAGTATTTCGGGGACGCGCACCGACCACGGAAGATACGGGCGGGTGCCCTCCGACGCCAGACGCCGCACATGCTCGTCCGAGGATGTCGTCCAGTCCGACGCGATTGCGAGCGACCGATCCAGGTCGGCTCGAAGAAACGAGCGGATGGCGAATTCCGAGCTGAGTCGGCCGGTGAGTTCGGCAAGCAAGGCCATTCCGTCGTCGAATGCGTTCGAGGTGTTCTCCTCGACGGCCTTCGATGCGACAGCGCTCGTGACCGGCCAGATCGCCCAGCCCCGGAAGTCGGGATCGGTGGCGGCACGTCGGATGATGCGGGCGAACTCCGTGTAGGTGCCGGGCAGTGCCGAGAGCAGGCCGTCACGCAACAGATCTGCGCGGGCTCGAAGCGCGAGTGGACCCAGACGATCGATCGATCCTTCGAGTACCGACAGGTCAGCCTTCGGAGCAGCGGTGCGCATGGTCCGAAACAGCGTGCCGGCCGCATCCGGGCCGAGGAGTTCGTCGGCGAAGGGCATGAGAGCTTCTTACCCGACGACTCTGCTCCACGGGTTCGACGGGGTGTCGAGGGCTGCGCGGGAGGGTGAAATCACCAGGCCGACACCTATTTCTCGGGCTGCGCCAATGGCGGCTGTGGGAATCGGAGTGGGATAACCTTCGTCGAATATCAAAGTGCTGAGCGGCTGGTCGACTCGGTTTCTCCGGCCGGACCGGTCTTTCTGCGCGGTGGGCTACAACCCTGGGGGTCGCGTCATGCCCGTCGTCTGTGTCGAGTGGATCCAGCGCGCCTGTTGTCGGACTCGATTCGGTGAGCACGCACTGTGAGCGGCTGGGTGTGGGTGGTGGTCCTCAACGGGATCACCGCTGCCGCGTATCTGGGGATCGTGCTGTTCATCGTCCGTGGGCTGATGCGGACCGGACAGCTGCGCAACAACAGGTTGGCGGTGGCCACAGCAGCGATCTTCCTGACCTGCGCCGCGCATCACCTGGTGCACGCGGTGCACCTGTGGACAGGATTCGACGGCCACGCCTCGCATCTCGCTGCAGGTTCAGGCGGGGGGATGCTCGACGCGATGCGGGAGTCGATGGGCGGCACCCTCGACGTCGCGGTGACGGCATCGACGGCACTTGCCGGTGTGATCTACCTGGGGATGCGTCGTTTCTACGGTCCGTTGCTCCGCTCGCCTTCGATGTTCGACGATGCGAGCGAGGCTCGATACCGGCAGTTGGCAGCCAACCTGCCGCACACGTCCGTTCTGGTCGTGGACTGCGATCTACGATTCGTCCTCGTCGAAGGTGCCGGTCTGGTGGCCGAGGGCTACGACCCACGACGGATGGAGGGGCAGCTGCTCCGAGACACGGTGTCGCCGGAAGCCTTCGCGTTGCTCGAGCCGCATTACCTGGCGGCCGTGGCGGGTGAGGAGATTTCGTTCGATTCCGTCAGTCCTCGAACGGGAGCGATCTTTCAGGTCGAAGCGAGGCCGTTGCGCGATGATTCGGGCCGGATAGTCGGTGCCATGGTGCTCTCCGAGGACGTCTCCGCCGAGCGGGCGGCACGAGCCGAACTCGAGCAGGCCCGGGCCTTTCGTGACGCGGTGTTGACTGCTTCACCGGACATCACGACCGTCACCGCCGTCGATACCGGCCGGGTGACGTGGGCTTCTCGCAGCCTGCGGTCGTTGCTGACCGGTCCACCTTCGGATGGAGCGGTCGAAGACGGTCGGGTGCCGTGGCTCGGACTCGGTCGGTCCGACGACTCCACTGACGGCGAGGATCGATTGGACGGGGTGGTGGAACAAGATGTCGAGGTCGTCCGAGCGGCGGACCGAACCGCGGCGTCGCTTCCGGAGGGCGAGAGCGTCAGTATCCGGTATCGGGTACTCGCGGCCGACGGCTCGCTGCGGTGGTTGTCCCGACGCACCACGCCCTTTCGACGTGGGCCGTCGGGTGAGGTGTCGGAGGTCCTCTCGGTGGTGCGGGAAGTGACCGACGTCGTCGAGGCAGAACTCGCGCTCGAGCGAGCGGCCCTGCAGGATCCGCTGACCGGGCTGCCCAATCGGATGCTGCTGCTCGACCGTATCGGCTCGGCGATCGCACGCGGTGAGAGCACGGGAGCCGCTGCTGCGGTGCTGTTCTGCGATCTCGACGGATTCAAACGAGTGAACGACACCGGCGGGCATGCTGCCGGTGATGCGGTTCTCGTCGAGGTTGCGCGACGGTTGCGGTCGGTGCTGCGAGCCAACGATTCGATCGCCCGTGTCGGCGGTGACGAGTTCGTCCTCGTCGTCGATGCGTTGCCGGCCGAACGTGGAACCGACAAGCGTGCCGGTGCGGGGTTGGCGGAGCGCGTCGCAGAGCGCATCCGAGCGGTTCTCGCCGCGCCGATCGTGTATCAGGGCAGCCAGTACGTGGTGTCGGCCAGCGTGGGCATGGTTTTGGTTCGCAAGGGTGCCAGCGCGCAGGAGGTACTGCGGGACGCGGATTCCGCGATGTACCGGGCCAAGCAACTCGGTAAGGACCGGATCGAATTGTTCGACGACGCGCTGCGCGCGAACGCCCTCGAGCGTGCTTACATCGAGCGGACCTTGCGGGGTGCTCTCGATCCCGAACACCGCGGAGCTGCGAGGCTGAACGTCGTCTATCAGCCGGTCTACGACCTGAACAGCAGAGCGCTCACGAGCTTCGAGGCACTCGCGCGCTTACGTGACGACGACGGCGCAGGAATTACGCCGGACCGATTCATTCCGGTGGCCGAGGACACGGGTCTGATCTCCGAGCTCGGCGAGCGCGTGCTGGAGGACGCACTGGGCACTCTGGTTCGATGGCGCGCGGCGAACCCGCTCGATTCGGACTCGGGTGTCCCCGTCACGATCGCCGTCAATCTCAGTGCCCGGCAGGCTCAACACGTGGATATGGCTGCTGTGGTGAGCGCGGCTCTGGGACGGCACCGAATGGCTCCGGCGGACCTGATTCTCGAACTCACCGAGTCGGTGCTGCTCGAGTCCGGCTCCTCGATGCTGCGTCAGCTCGGTGAACTGCGTGAGCTGGGTGTCGGCATCGCCATCGACGACTTCGGCACCGGATTCGCGAGTTTGCGGTATCTGGCCACACTGCCGGTGAGTGCAGTGAAGATCGACCGGTCGTTCACCGCCACGATGACCAGCGACGAGACGAGCAGCAGTATCGTTCGGGCGATCATCAATCTCGCCCGAGATCTGCATCTGGGGTGCGTTGTCGAAGGCATCGAAACCCCCGACCAGCTCGACGCCTTGCCGAGTTTCGTTCAAGGACAGGGCTATCTGTTGGGTAGGCCCGCCGAGGTACCGTCGAACACCTGGGTCTCGTAACCCCGAAACGGGAAGGATCCACCGTGTGCGGGCGTTGACTCCAGGTAATGGACGACACCCTCTCTGCACCCACTCGACTCTGGACGCCGTCGCGCGTCCTGATCACGCGGTCTGCATCGGAGCTTCCCCACACTGCGGAGATAGTTCGACGGTGCGAAGCGGCCGGTGTGACCGAGATCGACGTGCTGCCCGGTGACCGCCTGACGGGTCTACGGGGCGAGACCGAGCGAGAGACCTACGCGCGAGCGAAGACGACGATGGCCGTGGTGGTCGCACCACCGAGTGTGCTGAAACCACAACCGATTCCGCCGAGCGCCGACTGGCGTATCGATCTGGCGAAGGGATGCCCGGCCCACTGTCAGTACTGTTATCTGGCGGGGTCGTTGTCCGGCCCGCCGATCACCAGGGTGTTCGCCAACATCGACGACGTGCTGTCCGGCATCGGTACCCACGCAGGCCGCGGCACGATCACCTCCGGCACCGAGGAACGTGGGCACGAGGGAACCACTTTCGAGTTGTCCTGCTATACGGATCCGTTGGGTATCGAGCATGTGACCGGATCCCTCGCCGAGGCCGTTCGTCGAGTGGGCGCGGGGGATTACGGCGATGACGTGTCGTTGCGCTTCACAACCAAATTCGACGACGTCACCGAGTTGGTGACGTTGGACCACCGACGCCGTACCCGAGTTCGTTTGTCGGTCAATGCCGATGACATCGCGCATCGGTTCGAGGGCGGAACTGCGCGGATGCCTGCTCGAATCGAGGCGCTACGGCAGCTTGCGCTGGCCGGATATCGAGTGGGGCTCACCATCGCTCCGATCATGCCCATTCCGGGGTGGCAGGAGCAGTACGGCCGACTTCTGTCGAATGTCGCCGAGGCGTTGAGTGACGTTCCCGATCTGGACCTGACCGCCGAGATCATCTCCCACCGATTCACACCGTCGAGCAAGGACGTGCTGTTGAGCTGGTACCCGGGGACGAAGCTCGAGATGGACGAAAGTGCCCGCACAGCAAAGAGAAACAAGTTCGGTGGCGTGAAGTACGTCTACCCGAAGGACACGATGTCGGAAATGCGGACGTGGTTCGTGGAAGAACTCGAATCCGTCCTACCCGAAGCGCAGCTTCTGTACTGGACCTGACGCAGCCCGACCTCCGTCGTGCGATGGAGGTCGGGCTACGAAAGCGTCGGAGTTACTTCATCTTTCCGAACGTGGCGTCGATATCGGCCATCTCCATCTCGGCCGTCTGCTGAATGAGCTCCATGAGGTCGGTGTCCAGTCCGGGCGCGAACTCCTCGAGTCGCTCGGGTGAGATCTCCATCGGAGCGCCGGCGGGGGCCTGCTCACTGGCATCGAGGTCGGTGCCGTCCTTGGACGGCGACATGCCCTGGTAGATGCGTCCGGCCTCGGACGCGCCGGTGAGGTCGAAGCTGTACTGCTTGCTCTGCAGGCCGAGTTCGACCAATTTCTGGACCTCCGGGAACTTCTCCGCGTTGGTCTTCGGGATCGGCAGCGTCTTCTTCCAATCGACGCCGAGGGTTTCGAGGGCTTTTGCGTAGCCGTTTTCGTGGGCCTGATCGCGCACGATGAGGTACGAAATGGTCGAGCGCGCAGCCTTGTTGGCGGTCATCTCGTACATCCGGCACTTCTGCAGGCGGCCGGTCGACTCGAGCATCAGGTTGTACATCAGGTCGAGGACCAGATTGCCGGAGTTGTAAACGTAGCTACCACTCCACGGGTTGCCGACGGAGTCGACCGGCAGTGCACCCTGTGCTCCGACCAGGTAGTGGTGGATATTGCCCTGTGACAGAGCAAGATTCAATGGGGTCGCCCCGCCCGCACCGGGCGTGTCCAGCGGGTCTTCCAGCTTGCCCTGGTACTGCGGCGAGCCGTCCAGCAACCGTGAGATGGTGGTGCCGATGAGCTCGACGTGACTGATCTCCTCGGTGCCGATTCCCTGGATCAGATCGCGGTACGGCTTGGCCGCAGCTCCGCGAAAGTTCATGGCCTGGAACAGATACTGCATCATCGTGCGCATCTCGCCGAACTGTCCACCGAGGCCCTCCTGGAGGGCGTTCGCGGCGGCCGGATCGGGCTCGTCGGTGGCAATGTCGTGAATGAGTGACTGAACGTGCAGGTACATGGAAACCTCCGAATGGCGACCAGCAAAGTTTGCTGCCCTCACCCAGTGGTTGCCCGCAACGCCGTCGTCCGAATCCTGGGCCCCCTCCGTATGGACGTCGACCAGGCGGTCTATTCGATGCTCTGCGCCCGGTACATCGAACCTGAGCTGTTTCGCTCGAGGAATCCGGTGTCGACGAGCTCGCGTCGCAATGTCGCGTAGTCGTCGTCGAAGAAGCTGCACAATTCGTTGACCTGACGCTCCGAGGACCATCCCGTCGTACTCAACTGGCGGGCGATCGCCCTCAGAAATTCGGGTCGGTCCCGGCTGTGCCGAGGCATGTCGGTCGGTGGGGGCGTCGTGCGCGGGAGATTCCGAAAACTCTTCAGCGTGTTCTCTTCCACAACGAGTCGATCGTCCACTCGGGTCACCACCGACAGAGTCAGCAGGCGTGCGATCGCTTTGTGTGTCGCACGGACCGACAGTGACGTGTGGGATTGCAGCGCAGCCACTGTCGAGACTCCACTGCCGATCGCGAAGAGGACCGCCCGAAGATCCGAATCCGCGAGAGCACGAAGCACGCCGGTCGCGTGGTCCAGCAGCGGCGCATCGTCGTGCATGCCGATGGACTCGAACCGCAACGGAACCCCGGTGGCGGACACCATCTCGTCGGTGAACTCGACCTCGCGAACGGGCTCCGATCGCTTCCTCAGAAGGCCGATTCCCGGAAGCGTCAGGGTCTCGATGTCGTCGGCACCGAAACGCAGAATGGCATTCCACAGAGGATTCGACCCAGCCGGAGAGAACGAGTTCTGCACGGCCAGAACCCCTCCCTCCGCCACGTGTGGCCACAGAGTACGGAGGGTCCGTGCGTTCGACACCAGGGATTCATCGTCGATCCAGACGAGGTCGAATGGGCCGATGTCGTGCAGATCCCGAGGGGGCAAGTCGAACAAGGACTCGGTGACCGACTCGATCGGATCGGTGGCAAAGTTCCAGAGTTGGGGCGAGACTTCGGGTGCCGCTGATTCGAGAGCCCTCGACAATGCGATTCCGGCACTGCTGGCACCCACGCTGACCAACTTTTTCGGTTGCAGCATTGCAACCAGGGCGGACAGCAACGCGTCAGCGCGTGCGGTGGAGTGCTGTGAATTGCTCGCCATGGGTGTACCTCTTCTCCGAGATATCGGAACATTAGGGCAGCACGCTGCTGCGGTGAGCGGATCAGAGAGCGTCGAATCGATCTCGTGCGCTGTCGATTTCGTGCATGTGAGCGGCCGCCCAGGCCAACAGCACGTCGACGGGTGCCCGAAGAGTTTTGCCCAGTTGCGTCATTCGATACTCCACCGCTACCGGGCGAGTGCTGAGAACCGTCCGTTCGATGATGCCGTTGCGTTCGAGTTTTCGCAGCGTTGCCGTGAGCGATTTCTGAGTCACCGCCGGAATTGCACGGCGCAGATCGTTGAATCGGCAAGGGCGCTCGCACAGTTCGTTGAGCACCTGAAGCGACCATTTGTCCAGCACCTGATCCAACAGCTCACGGTGAGGGGCACTGATCGTCAGTTCTGTCGCGGCATCGGCGGTATCGGTCATGAAACCAGGTTCCCTTGAAGTGTCCTTTGTGTACCAAGTATCAAGGTTATACCTGGTAATGGTCACGACGAAAGGAACTCCATGAGCGTCACTCGATTCACCCCGTCCGGCATGATGCAACCCACTCCGTATCACCACATAGCCGTGGGCCAGGGGTCTCGACATATCCATGTCAGCGGTCAGATCGCGCGCAACGAGGACGGGTCGGCGATCGCCGAGAACGACCTCGCCGGGCAGGTGGCGCAGGCGCTGCGCAACACCGCGATCGGATTGGCCGGTGCAGGAGCAACATTCGAGGACGTCCTGCGGCTGACGTTCTACGTCACGCACTGGGCTCCGGAGCGGATCGGCGAGTTCATGGACGGCGTCACCCGCGTCGCCGAGGAGATCGGACTACCTACTCCGATGCCACCTGCGTCGTTGATCGGTGTGGGCTACCTGTTCGAGCCCGACGTTCTCGTCGAGGTGGAGGCCACTGCGATCCTGGACTGACCTGCTTACCGGTGAATTCCGGGGACCGTCGAAGTCATACTTTCGAATCCACCCGACCCCAGGAGCGACATGGCCATACTGACCTACAACATGCATGTTTCCCTCGACGGCTACATCGAAGACTCGGCGGGCAGTCTCGACTTCTCGGTGCCCGACGCGGAGTCACATCGATTCTCCAATCGGCAGACCGAAGCGACCGCTGCGTTTCTGTTCGGACGCCGACTGTACGAGGCCATGGAAGACTTCTGGACAGATCCGGAACGCCTCGACGGCGACGAAGTAGAGGCGGAGTTCGCCGAGCTGTACAAGGCCACTCCCCGGATCGTCTTCTCCGACACTCTCGACTCCGTTGCCGACGGCTGCCGTCTGGTGCGCAGCGCAGACGCGATCGCCGAGGTGGAGCGGCTCAAGCGGGAGACCGAGGGAACGCTGGCTGTGGGAGGAGCAGCCTTGGCAGCCTCGCTGGTCGACCTGATCGATCAGTTCGAGGTCATCCTTCTGCCGACGATCCTGGGCAGTGGCAAGCCCTACTTTCCGGTGGGACATCACCTCGACCTCGTTCTCGCCGAACAGAAGCTCTTCCCGGTGCCAGGATGGATGTACCTGCGCTACAGCGTCTCTCGCTGACCGGCGTCGGGTGCTTTCTCGTCGGGCGCACAATGAACACATGGACACCGGAGATGGTCGCAGCTGGCTGACGCTGCCCTCACATCAGTTGTGGCTCGACACCGAATCATCGAGGCTTCTCGATTTCGGAACCACACTCGACCACCCGGCCGGTGGTGCGGCGTGGTTGGACGGCCGAGGGAACCCCGACCTCGATCATCCGGCCCATACGTACATCACCGCGCGGATGGCGCATGTGCACTTTCTCGCCTCGATGCTGGGACGGCCGGGGTCTCGGAGGAAAGCCGATCGGGTGTTCGAGGGATTGCTGACGACGTTGCGAGACAGCACGAACGGTGGTTGGTTCGAGTCCAGTGCCGACGCGACCTCGCCCGATGCCGTGAAATCGGCCTACACGCATGCCTTCGTGGTACTTGCCGCGTCGGCTGCCACCGCAGTGGGGCACCTCCGGGGCCGAGAGCTTCTCGACGAGGTACTCGATACCGTCGAACGTCGTTTCTGGGACGATCATCACGGGATGTGTTCGGACACATGGACTGCGGACTGGTCCGTGCTCGACGACTACCGCGGGATCAACGCCAACATGCACATGGTCGAGGCACTGCTGGCCGCTGCAGATGCCGGCGCACCGCGGATCTGGCGCGAGCGGGCACTGCGCATCTGCGACAACGTATGTCGCTGGGCCGAAGCGAACGACTGGCGTGTTCCGGAGCATTTCACCGCCGAGTGGATCCCGCAGCTGGAGTACAACAGCGACGACACCGCCAACCAGTTCAAGCCCTACGGAGCCACAGTGGGTCATGGATTCGAGTGGGCCCGACTTCTCGTGCAGGCAAGCCTCGATGCGAGCGGGCACGACCGTATCGCCGCCGCCCGTGCGCTCTACCACCGCGCAGCGGTCGACGGCTGGCAACCCGGGCCCACTCCCGGATTCGTCTACACCACGGACTGGTCGGGGGAGCCGGTCGTGACCGAACGTCTGCACTGGGTGCTGTGCGAGGCGATCGGTGCGGCGGCGACACTCGCGCGCCGCACCGGAGAAGACCGCTACGAGCAGGACTACCGCACCTGGTGGGACGTCGCTGCCGAGTACTTCCTCGACCGCGTCGACGGCTCCTGGCATCACGAACTCGACGGCAGCAACGTTCCGGCCGCGACGGTGTGGAGCGGCAAGCCCGATCTCTATCACGCCGTCCAGGCGACGTGGATCAGCCGATACGAACCGGGCTCGAGCATGGTGGCTGTGCTGCAGCACAATTCGCGCTCACGTCCATAAAAGACGGCCGGGCAACAGGCCTCACAGCACTTCCGCCACCAGTCTGTTGCTGACCGAACCGACACCGTCGATCTCCACGCTCACGTGATCGCCCGGCTTCAACAACAGCTGCGGCTTCCGGCGATATCCGACGCCGCCCGGGGTGCCGGTGAGGATGACGTCACCGGGCTCGAGGGTGGTGAACGTGGAGATGGTCGCGATCAAGTTCGGCACCGTGAACAGCAATTGCGACAGATCCGACTCCTGGACCTTCTCGCCGTTGACGACGGTGCGGATGCCGCAGCTCGCGAGGTCCACCTCGCCTGGGCAGACTATGCGGGGGCCGAGAGGAGTGCTCGCGTCCCATGCCTTTCCCTGCATCCACTGGTGCGTCCTGTACTGGAAGTCGCGCATCGTGATGTCGTTGGCGACGGTGTAGCCCAGAACGTGATCGAGCGCGCTCTCCTCGGTGATGCGCCGACCGGTGCGTCCGATGACGACGGCCATCTCGCCCTCGTAGTCCACCTCGGAGCTCTCCGGCGGTACGGCGATGTCGTCGTAGGCACCGATGAGGCTGGAGGCGTACTTGGGGAACATCACCGGGTACGTGGGGAACTCGCGTCCGGTTTCGGCGATGTGGTCGCGGTAGTTCAGGCCCACACAGATCACTCGGGCCGGGTCGGTGACCGCCGGGAGCACCCGCACGTCCGAGATCGACAGGCGCGCCTGGGTCAGCCGATCCGCGCCGGCAAGTGCCTCGAGCGAACTGGTCCGTCCGATCGCGTCGATGCCCTGCAGCGGAATCAGAGTGTCGCCGTCGACCTCGCCGACTCCGCGAATATCGTTGTGCTCGTAGCTGATGTAGGCCATCGGTCAGATCTCGCTCTCACTCGTCTTGCGCCAGCTCGCCAGTTGTCCGCCCCACAGATTCACCGACGCGGGTACCGGACGCCACTGCCGCGTCACGTACGTGGCTCGGTCGTCGTGGAACTTCTCCATCTCGGCCGAGAGCTCGATGTGGTTGCCGGCGGGATCGTCGAAGAAGACGAACAGGTTGTTGCCGGGGCCGTGACGGCCTGGGCCCCAGACGACGTCGACGCCGATCTCGGTGAGGCGATCGCACCAGGACTTGAAGTCCTCCCACTCGGCGAGATCGTAGGAGTAGTGGTCGAGATCGCCGGGGTTGCCGTTCTCGACGACGGCCAGGGTGTGGTGATCGCGGTCGCTGCGTAGCCACGCGAACTTGCCGTCCTCGAGCTGATCGGAGATGCGGAACCCGACGGTGTCGACGAAGAACGAGACCATCTGCGCCACGTTGTCCGTGCCGAGAGTGGTGTGCTGGAACTTGATCGGGCGTCGTCCCGGATCGGCAGCGTTCTCACCCTGGCGCGCGACCTGCCCGTGGAAATGCACCGTGGTGCCGTCGGGGTCGGCCACCGAGATGCCCGACGGTACGCCGACGGCATGGTCGATGACGGACGGATCCAGATCCGCGACATCGTGGCCTGCGTCCTTCAGTCGCGCGGTGATTCCGGCGATACCGTCGGAGTCACGGACCTCGAAGCCGTAGTGAGACAGTTCTTTCGGACCTTCGGTCAGGTCGAGAACATGGTGTCCGAGGCCCCAGCCGAGGCGCAGGCCGCCGCCCGCGAGTTTTTCCTGCACCGTCAGACCGACGGTGCGGCCGTAGAAGTCGGCGGTGGCGGCGACGTCGGGAACGGTGAAACCGATGTGCGAGACAGCGGTCTGCCGCAGCGTGCCCACGGCACCACCTTCCTGCAGTCTGTTTCGGGTGGGAGTGGTCATGTCAGTGATCCGCCTTTCGGGGCGTCGATGGGGTGGGGACGGGGGCGTCGGTGTAGACGGTGATCCGAACCCGGTCGCCGCGGTTCGGTGGCAAGAGGTGGCCGAGGAACACGCTGTGGTTCAACCAGTTCCACTCTGGGTCGGCCACTTCGAATCGAGGGTTGGTCGAGCAGTACCAGCGGTCGACGTCGGCACCGCCGCCGGTGAAGATGCGCTCCATCGTTGCGTCGTCCTGGGTGCCCCAGCCCTCGTTGGTGACCATCATGGGCACGTTGTCGTCGGTGACGATCGTGTAGCGGGCCCACAGATGGGTGACGCCGTCGGCGCGCACGAGGTTCCAGTCCGCACCGCCGGGCAGGATCGTTCCTGATCCGGCCGGTCCGTGGAATCGGCCGCCGGTGATCGGGATGACCCGACGCATACCGTGCGGGGTCGGCCCGATGACCACCGGAGGAGCCAGCTCGACATCGAGGGTGAAGACGTGATTCATTGTGGGCGTGGACATCTCACTCACCTGCCGGTAGCAGTCGGCCGGCGGCAGGTGACGCTGCCGCGTCGATCGGGGCCGCGTCGAGGCCCTTCGGGGATCCACCGGGGATGACGAGTGCGATGAGCGCAGCCAGGACGGTGGCCCCGGCACAGACATAGATGCCCATGTCGAGTCCGGTTTCGAGAGCCGTCCGAGCAAGGGGTGCAACGAGATCCGAGATCGGGCCGAGGTCGGCGTTGGCCACCGCCAGTGGCCCGCCCTGCTCGGCGACGCCGGAGGCCACGCCCACCGCCTCGGGAGGGAGGGAACCGTCGGACAGGTTGGAGGTGAGGGTGGCTCCGGCAACTCCGAAGGCCACGGCGCTGACGATCGCGGGGCCGAGGCTCTGGCCGGTTTCGCGAACGAGACTGGTGACCGCGCTTGCCATTCCGGCGTAGTCGATGGCGACGGCTCCGACGGCGACGGCCGTCAGTGCGGTGAACATGGTGATGAAGCCGGTGCCGAGCAGCAGGATCGGGCCGGTCATCGCGAGCAGTGAGGTGGAGTCGCCCGGTAGCTGAGCCATCCATATCTGACCGATGGCCAGTGCCGACAGTCCGGTGACCAGCAGGGTGCGGGCCGCGACGCGCATCAACAGGCGCGGGAGCAACGGAGTGAGGAGCAGTGGTACGGCTTGGATGAGGGCGAACGGTAGTGCGGCCTGCAGCGGGCTGACGTGCAGGATCGCTTCGAGTTTCACGCTGAGCGCGTAGGCGGTGCCGATGAAGCCGAACATCGCGAGCAAACCGATCAGGGCGGCCGCTGCGAAGGCCGGGGTACGGAACAGCGCGAGGTTCAGCATCGGGGTGCGGGCTCGCTGCTCGCTGATGACGAACGCGACGAACGACGCTACTGCGAGCACGAAAGTGCCCACGATGACGGGGCTCGAGTAGCCGTCCACGGAGCCCTGGATCACCGCGTACAGCAGCGCGAGCAACGCGACGGCGATGGTGATCTGGCCGGGCCAGTCCAGTCCGCGTCCGGCGGGATGACGCGAGTCGACGATCACCGCGGCGCTGACGGCTGCGGTGACGAGACCCAGCACGGCGGGAATGGCGAACGACCAGCCCCAGCTGAAGTGTTCGGCCGCGAAGCCGCTGATCAGCGGGGCGATCATGGCACCGAACGCCAGGCTGACCGCCCAGAGAGACAGGGCCCGGGCTCGTTCCTGACGTTCCGGGGTTGCCGAGACCAGCATGGCCAGTGACGTGGGAAAGATTGCGGCAGCGCCGAGTCCGGCGATGGCCTGCCCGGCGATCAGCTGCGTCAGAGTTCCCGACGTTCCGGCGACGACGTCTCCGAGGAAGACGAGCACGCCGCCCCAGACGAGCAGCCTCTTGCGGCCGAACATGTCGCCCAGCACGCCGAAGTTGAGCTCGAGGATGGCGGTGGGAAGGATGAACGCGGCCGGGATCCAGGCCAGCGCCGCAGCGCTCGCTCCGAGGTCGCGTTGGATCACGCCGAGAATGGGCGCCGCGAGTGAGACGCCCATCTGGGCGACGCCGATCGCGAGGCAGCAGGCGATGAGCGTGCCGCGATCCAGCTTGTGTTGGGTGGGTTTCATGAGTTCCTCGTCCGGAGGCCGTGTCCTGTAAAGCAGGACTGCTGTTGTCTAATACAGGACAGTGTTCATGGCCTGGATCACAGCTGTCAAGAGTGTTGGTTCGTTTGATGACACTGCAGTCCTGACAGTCAGAACTATGATGGCGACATGGCATCGGAAACGAGTGGATACAGAGAACGCAACAGCACAGCCGACCGCGCGCTGATCATCCTGGGCATGTTCACCGAGGATCGCCTGCAGATCAGCGCGAACGATGTCGCCGAGGCTCTCGGCAGTGCCCGCTCCACGGCATATCGATATCTGCAGACGTTGGTCGGCGCATCGTTTCTCGAGGAAGCCCCCAATGGCGGCTTTCGGTTGGGTGTCGCGGTACTCGAACTTGCTCGATTGGCCCGGCGCGGTTACGGATTGACGACGATCGCCCAACCGGTGATGCGTGAACTCGCCGACGAGGTGGGCGAAACGGTGTTGCTCACCAGGCTCGTCGACGACACGGCAGTGTGCATCGAGCGGTGTGAGGGAGCCAAGCAACTGGTGCGCCTGAGCTACGAGCGGGGGAGTCGGCTGCCCATCAACGCCGGCGCGTCGGCGCTGACGCTGTTGGCCTGGTTGCCGGAGAAGGAAATCCGCTCGATTCTGGGTCGGCACGAGCTGCAACGCTTCACCGATCGAACGTTGACCGACGTCGATCGCCTCGTCGATCGCCTCGAGCGGATCCGCACCACCGGCTACGGCCTGACCGTCGCCGAGGTGGACCCGGATGCGATGGGAATCGCCGCACCGATCTTCGACGAGTCCGGTTCGGTGGCAGCGGCATTGAGCATCGTCGCGATCAGGCGTCGAGTCCCGGAGGACCGGACCGACGTGCTCGTCACCGCAGTGCGGGCCGCGGCGCAGACGCTGTCGACGAGATTGGCCGTCGTCAGTTCGTAGCGTGTCCTATTTTATGGGACAGCATTCCTATTAAACGTGATGCGCGCTACGTTGGTGGTGTGGATACGAGATTCGACACCCTCTACGACGTAGCGATCTGCGGTGCCGGTCCGGTCGGGATGACCGCGGGCCTGCTGCTCGCTGCACGAGGGCTCCGCGTCGTCGTTCTCGAGCGGCGCTCGACGACGAGCGACGAACCCAAAGCGATCAGCATCGACGACGAGGCACTGCGCACCTATCAGCAGGCAGGCGTGATCGACAGAATCCTGCCGATCGTCGTGCCCGGCACCGGAACCCGCTACTACGGACTCGACGACGAACCGCTGTTCCACGGCGGCGCGGAGAGCGCCTACCGGTTGGGCTACTCCTTCAAGAACCCGTTCGCGCAACCGGACCTCGAGCGTGTGCTGGCCGAAGCGCTGCACACGGCGCGCAATGTCACCGTTCGGTTCGACACCGAGGTCACGTCGATCGTGCAGGACGCGGACGCCGTGGCCATCGAAGCGGGCGGACGCACGGTGCGAGCCCGCTACCTCCTCGGTTGCGACGGCGGACGATCGACCGTCCGAAACCTGCTCGGTATCGGGATGATCGGACGCAGCCACCCGGAATTGTGGTTGGTGGTCGACACGCTCGGCGACCCCCACATCGAGCGCTACGGCATGCACCACGCCGATCCGAGCAGGCCGCACGTGGTGGTGCCGGGTCTCGGCGGCCGCTGTCGATACGAATTCCGCCTCTTCGAGGGGGAGGGTACGGCCACCGACGCGCCACCGTTCGAGCTCATCGAAAGGCTCGTCTCGCGCTACCGGCGGATCACACCCGCTCAGGTCGAACGAGCCGTCAACTATCGCTTCCACGGCCTCGTGGCCGATCGATGGCAGCTGGGGCGCTGCTTCCTGCTCGGCGACGCCGCACACATGATGCCGCCGTTCGCCGGTCAGGGTCTGAACTCCGGCATTCGCGACGCCGCAAATCTGGCGTGGAAGTTGACCGGCGTGCTCGACGGTTGCCTGAACGACAGTGTCTTGGCCACATACCAATCCGAGCGCTGCCCGCACGCCGCCGCGGTTGTTCGCGCATCCGAGCGGTTGGGCCGCGTGGTGATGACCACCAACCCTCGCATCGCGGCCAGGCGCGACGAGTTGGTCCGGGCCGCATTGGCCACCGAGAACGGGCGACGCTGGTTCGAGACCATGGCCTATCGCCCGCCGTACCGATTCTCCGACGGGCTCGTACTCCCCGGCGACGACACCGGGAGCATGATCGGGCAACCTCGGGCCTTCGACTCGGCGACCCGAACCATCCGCCCGCTCGACGAGATCCTCGGAACCGGTTGGGCGCTGGTGGGAGTCGACGTACACGACACGGCGGACTGGGCGCACGCGCACGATATCGGTCGCGGCCTACACGCAGTCGAAGTCGCTGTGCCCACCGATCGCACGGTGCCGAGAATCGACGGCATCAACGTTCTACTCGACGTCGACGGCCGGCTGGACGACGAGATGCATACGTACACCGGAAGATTCGTGCTCATCCGACCCGACCGCTTCGTTGCGGCCGCGTGGCATCCGCACGACGGTGACGACGTTCGAGCCGAAGTGAGAGCCGCGGTGGCGTCGTGGATCGGAACTTCGGTGAGCCCTTCCGAACTGTCCTACATCGAGACGAAAGGCATCAGCTATGCGTGAACTTCCTACCCCGCTGCCGAC
Source organism: Rhodococcus sp. IEGM 1370 (assembly GCF_033142325.1). Taxonomy (NCBI): domain Bacteria; kingdom Bacillati; phylum Actinomycetota; class Actinomycetes; order Mycobacteriales; family Nocardiaceae; genus Rhodococcus; species Rhodococcus sp. IEGM 1370. The sequence continues at coordinate 25,906 of NZ_JAWLRY010000028.1, forward strand.
GACTGTGGTCCGCCGCACCGCGCCCCCGACTCCGCGGCACGAGGCGGACGTCGACTGGAACACGTCCAACAAGTTTCTGAACGGGCCGTTCGCGCCGTGGCACGAGGAGACCGAGGCGTTCGACCTCGAGGTCATCGGGAAACTCCCCGACGATCTCGCCGGCGCGCTGTTCCGAGTGGCCGACAATCCACGCTTCGAGCCACTCGACACCGACCGCTACCACTGGTGGGAGGGCGACGGCGGCGTCGCGGGCACCTACATCCGCGACGGTAAGGCGTCGTTCCGGATGAAGTGGGTGCACACCGACACCATGAAGATCGAGGTGGAGGCCGGGGAAGCGCTGTACAGCGGTTTCGTCAACGGCTCCGGCAAGACCAAGCGGGATCTGCCGGCGGGCGCGCCGCCGTCCAAGAGCGTCGCCAATACCAACGTCGGGCTGTTCGCCGACCATCTGCTGGTGTACTACGAAGGCGGACTACCGCATTCGATGCACCCCGAAACTCTCGATACGCAGGGCACGTACAACTTCGGTGGTGCACTCGACATCCTGTGCACGGCGCACTACAAGATCGAACCGTCGACCGGAAACATGCTGTTCTACTCTGCCATCGGGCCGAGACTGACGTGGTACGAGGCCGATACCAGCGGCACCGTCGTCGATTCCTTCGGTTTCGACATGGGGTGCCCGGCAATGGTTCACGATTACATCGTGAGCGAACACCTCGCGATCTTCCTCATCTCGCCCAACCAGTTCCGCCTCGACCGCATCATGGAGGGGCGACCCGGAGTGCTCTGGGACGAATCGGCGACGCCGAACGGCAGCAGGTTCGCCGTGCTCGACCGTCGCACCCATGAGGTGAGCTGGTACGACACCGGCCTGATGCTGGCCCCGACGCACTTCTTCAACGCGCACGAAACCGCCACAGGAATCGTGGTGGATCTGCACGTCATCGCGCGTCTGGGCAATCCGGCCGACGACTCGGACGAGCCGATCGACTCGCACTCCTGGTTTCCACCCGCGATGGCCTGGCGGTTCGTGCTCGATACTGCGACTGGGACAACCACCCAGCACATGCACACCGGGATCGCGGGTGAATTCCCGAAGATCAACGACGCGTGGCTGGGCAAGGAGAATCGCTTCGGCTACTTCGCCACCACCCGAGATCTGTCTCCGCTGACTCTGACGGATGGGCTTGCGCGCCATGACTTCTCCACCGGCCAGACGGTCGTGCTCGAAGGGCCCGACGGATTGACCAGCCCCAGCGAACCGGTCTTCGTCCAGCGTCGAGGAGCGAGCGGCGAGAACGACGGATATCTGCTGACCCTGTGGTGGAATCCGGCGACCGGACTCTCCGAGTTACTGGTGCACGAGGCCGACGCGTTCACCCGCGAACCTCTCGCGCGGGTGAAGCTTCCCGTCCGAGTTCCGTTCGCGTTCCACGGATCCTGGGCCGAGGCCGAAGTGCTCGACGCAGCGATCGCAGCCCAGCGGTAACGAAGAAAGAACACCGAGAATGAAAGAGCAGGACTGACATGGCGAACACACTGGCGTGGACGGCGAAGATATTCGACGGCGGATGGCTGGACGGCGGCGGTGGAACCCTCGACGTGACGGCTCCTGCCGACGGGGCCCTCGTGGCCACCGTCGGTGCTGCGGACGTCGCGGACCTCGATCGAGCTGTCGCGAAAGCTGCACGTGCGCAGCAAGAATGGGCCGCCAAGCCCTACCCGGAGCGAGCATCGGTCATGATGAAGGCTGCGGCGATTCTAGAACAGAACCCCGAGCGTCTGACGCGGTGGCTGATTCCCGAATCGGGATCCAGTCACGGCAAGGCAGGGGCCGAGGTGGGCTTGGTTCTTGCCGAACTGACCGAGGCGGCCACGTTGGCGTCCCAGCCCTACGGGCAGGTCCTGCGCAGCGCGAAGTCTCGGTTCTCGGTAGGGCGATATGTTCCGATGGGCGTCATCGGCGTGATCAGTCCGTTCAACTTCCCAGCGGTACTGTCTATGCGGTCGGTCGCGCCTGCTCTGGCCGTCGGCAATGCCGTTGTGCTCAAACCCGATCCGCGAACGCCGATTTCGGGTGGACTGATCCTCGCCGAGATTCTCGCCGAGGCCGGCCTGCCGGACGGTCTGTTGCACGTACTGCCCTCGGGTGCCGACGTGGGAGCGGCGCTCGTCTCGCACCCCGACGTGCCGTGCATCTCCTTCACCGGATCCACCGCGGCCGGCCGCCGAATCGCGGAAGCCGCTGCGCCGTTGCTCAAGAAGGTCCACCTCGAGCTCGGCGGAAACAACGCGTTCCTCGTGCTGCCCGATGCAGACATCGAGGCCGCTGCATCGGCGGGCGCGTGGGGATCGTTCCTGCACCAGGGGCAGATCTGTATGGCGTCGGGTCGGCACCTCGTTTCCGAGCATCTCGCCGAGCAGTACACGGCGGAACTCGCGAAGATCGCCGCGCGCATCACCGTCGGAGATCCGACCGACCCGTCGAATGCGTTGGGGCCCATCATCGACGAGAACCAGTTGAAGCGAGTCGACAGCATCGTGCAAGCCACGGTGACGGCCGGTGCCGAACTGGCTGCAGGCGGAACTTTCAACGGGCTCTACTACCGACCGACCGTGCTCGGTAACGTGCCTAAGGATTCACCCGCGTTCACCGAGGAGATATTCGGCCCGGTCGCACCCATCACCACGTACCGCACCGTCGACGAGGCAATCGACATCGTCAATTCCTCGGAATACGGCCTGTCCGTTGCTGTTCTGACCTCGAACCCGTTCAAGGCCTACGAGCTGGCGGACCGAATTCGTTCCGGTGCCGTGCACATCAACGACCAGACGATCGACGACGAGGCCGTCGCGCCGTTCGGTGGCGTCAAGGCATCGGGTTCCGGTGGACACTTCGGCACCACCGTCAACCTCGATACGTTCTGCGATCTGCAGTGGGTCACGATGCAGTCGGACATTCAGAAGTATCCCTTCTGAAGTCACAGCCCTTCTGAACCTGCAGCGGCCCCGCATCGAGTGCGCTACTCGCGGTGCGGGGTTCGCTCACCGGTGTTCGGGTCGACGTCGAACAGCTGGTCGGTGTTGTCCGGGGCGTAGACGACGGTGTTCGTTTCGAGGGCTCGTCGTCGAGCGCCGTCGCGAATCGCGAGGAATCCGGCACCGAACAACACGATCACGGCGATTCCGGCGACGATCGCCCAACCTTCGAAGCCGCCCGCCAATGCGGCGATCAGACCGCCTGCGGCGGCGATACCGGCGAAGATCAGGATGACGGCCAGCATGTTCTCGACAGCTCTGGCCCAGCTCGTTTTGGTAGGCCTTTTCTCGACCATAGGGGCAATTCCTTTCGATCAGCTCGGAGCGGGGGATACCCGAAAGCCGACCGATTAAGCCCCGCACTGCCCAGTGGCCGTCGTCACTGAGCCTTGCGCGCGCGGTACGCGGCAACGGCCGCTCGGTTCCCGCAGGTAGTGCTGCAGAACCGGCGGGATCGGTTGCGCGAGAGGTCGAGGACCAGGCCGTTGCAGTCCGGATCCGCGCAGACGTCGAAGCGCGAGAGCTCGTCCGCTCGGATGACGTCGATCATGGACATCGCGGTCTCGACGACGATGCGGGTCGCGAGCGGACTGTCGTCGGCGACGGCATGGATGTGCCAGTCGAGATCTCCGTGACGAACCAGTCGGGGCAGGGCCGAGGATTCGGCGAGCAGACGGTTCACCTCGACCACGGCGTCGTCTCGGCTGCTGGTCAGCAGCGCGCGCAGGGTAGGGCGCAGTGCTCTCACGGCCTCGAGCTCGGCGTCGTCGCCGTCGAAGCGGCCTGAGTAGCCCTGTTCGGTGAAGAACTCGGCGAGCTGCTCGCGGGTGGTCAGCGTGTCCGGCTCCTCGGCGGAATTGATCAACGCCACGGACGCCAACAGTGACAGTTCCGCGTCATGAGCAAAAAGCATGTTGACACCTTACCAAGTCGGTCCCTACTGTCACATGCCATGACGGCTTACACTCATGACGCGAATGCGGATCTCGCGGCCACCCACGATGCTGCCGCGCGGTCGCGTCGACTCTCGGGACTCGGTTTCGCGCTGCTCTCCGCGGCGTCCTTCGGGCTTTCCGGCTCACTCGCCACGGGCCTGCTCGACGCAGGCTGGACTGCCGGGGCCGCGGTGACCGCGCGAATTCTGCTCGCCGCAGCCGTCCTGCTGATTCCGTCGATCCTCGCGTTGCGCGGACGGTGGAATCTGCTGGCGAAGAACTGGAAGCTACTCCTCGCCTACGGTGCCTTCGCGGTGGCTGGGTGCCAGCTCGCCTTTTTCAACGCTGTCGGACGCATGGAGGTGGGTGTCGCGCTGCTGATCGAGTTCACCTCGCCCGTGGCCGTCATCGGGTGGATGTGGTTCCGGCACCAGCAGCGTCCCGGTCGCCTGACCGTGGTGGGCGCACTGCTGGCCGCGATGGGGCTGGTGCTCGTGCTCGATCTGATCTCCGGTGCCGACGTGGACTCGGTCGGCGTGCTGTGGGCGCTGGGCTCGATGGTCGGTGCGGCCGTGTACTGGGTGCTGTCGGCGGACGAGAGCAACGGCCTCCCGCCGATCGTGCTCGCCGGAGCCGGTCTGTTGACGGGCGGGCTCATCCTGCTGGTCGCCGGGCTCATCGGGATCGTCCCGTTCGCTGCTCCGCTCACCGACGTCACCTTCGTCGATGCGGTCGTTCCGTGGTGGGTTCCGATCATCGGCCTCGGCGTCGTGACCGCCGCGCTGGCCTACGTTCTCGGGATCGCGGCGGGCCGACGTCTCGGGTCGCGGTTGGCATCGTTCATGGGTCTGATGGAGGTCGTTGCGGCACTGGTGTTCGCGTGGCTGCTGCTCGGGCAGGCACCGGCACCGGTCCAATTGGCCGGTGGCGCACTGGTTCTGCTCGGCGTGGTCGTCGTCAAATCAGGAGAACGCGCCACGGCTCACGAGCCGGTGGAGCCGTTGCAGAGCAGGCCCTGACCTGACGCTCAGCTGTCGACGCGTCCGAACACCACGGCGGCGAGAATGGTGTGGGCGCTGGCGATCACCGAGTCCAGCGGTTCGCGTTCGGGAGAGAGCAGCCATTGTTGGGCGATGGTGAGGACCGCGCCCACCAGGCCCATGGCCAGTGTTCGACGGTTGGGCCCGGCGAGTCCGCGGCTGGATCCGGCGGCCTCGGCCACCTGCAGCACCGTCTCGGAGAACGAGGTCGTCGTCTTGCGGTAGAGCGCGTCGACGGTGGGCGAGACTCCGAGAATCTCGACGAAGGCGATGCGCGCGGATCCAGGATTCTCGGCGACGAACGTGAAGAAGCCGGTGAGAGCGCCACGGAGAACCTGCTCGGTGGAGTCGGCCTCGGCCTGCGCACCGGCCAGGATGTTCTCGCGCATGGCGTCGGTCGCTCGGCCGTAGGCGGCCATGAGCAAGTCCTCGCTGTTGGAGAAGGACTCGTAGAAGTAGCGCTTGGTCAGGCCGGCCTCGCTGCACACCTTCTCCACGGTTGCCGTCCGGTAGCCGGTGGTGCCGAAGACCTTCACGGCGGCGTCGAGCAGACGAATTCGACGCTCCTGCTGCCGTTGCTGCGGGTCGGCACCTCGGTAGGTACGGCCGGGTTCGCTGTGATGGGTAGTCACAGACAGATCTTGACACCGCTCGGTATCAGATGCAAAGTGTTCGCAGACAGGCATTCCGATCGAGGGGGAGCAGATGGCGGCGTCGACGCTGCGGAACAAGGTCGTTCTGATCACCGGAGCGGCGCGGGGGATCGGTGCCGCAACGGCACGTGCGCTGGCGGGCCGAGGTGCCCAGCTGGTTCTCGTCGACGTCGACGAGGCACCCCTCCTGGAACTCGCGACCCAGCTGAAAGCAGCGGCATTCGTTGCCGACGTGCGGAATCTCGACGATATGCAGCGCGCCGTCGACGGGGGAATAGAGGCGTACGGCGGCATCGATCTGGTGCTGGCGAACGCAGGCATCGCCAGCTACGGATCGATCATGCAGGTCGATCCGGCCACGTTCCAACGCGTCATGGACATCAACGTGATGGGCGTGTTCAACACCGTCCGCGCGGCTTTGCCATCGCTCATCGAGCACAACGGCTACGTCCTCGTCGTCTCCTCGCTCGCGGCGTTCACCCCGTGCCCCGGCCTGGCCGCGTACAACGCCAGTAAGGCTGCGGCAGAACACTTTGCGAATGCCCTCCGGCTCGAGGTCAACTATCGAGGTGTCGATGTCGGCTCTGCGCACATGGCATGGATCGACACCCCGATGGTGCAGGACGCCAAGTCCGATCTCACCGCATTCCAGGATCTGCTCGCGGTGCTGCCCGGCCCGCTGGGTAAGACGATGACCGTCGAGCAGTGCGTCGACGCGTTCGTCGACGGTCTGGCCAAGCGCAAGCGGCGCGTCTACGTGCCGCGGTGGGTGGGCGCAGCGTCGTGGTTCAAGGCCGTCATCACCTCGCGGGTCGGTGATCGCAGCATGCTCGAGCACGTGCCGACGATCCTGCCGAAGATGGACGAAGAAGTAGCCCGCCTCGGCAGGTCCGAGAGCGCTCGCAACAAGACCAGCTGACACCGGACATCGAAGGAATCGCTGACATGACTGCCGTATTGCCCTCTCCCGAGGTCGACGTTCTCATCATCGGTGCCGGCCTGTCCGGGATCGGGGCCGCGCGCCACCTCGGGCACGATCTGCCCGGTAAGACCTACGCCATCCTCGAAAGTCGCGGCGCGATCGGGGGAACGTGGGATCTGTTCCGCTACCCCGGGATTCGTTCCGACTCCGACATGTACACCCTCGGATACAGCTTCAAGCCGTGGATGGGGGAGAAATCCATCGCCGACGGCACCGACATCCGCAACTACATCGTCGAAACCGCGCAGGAAGCGGGCGTCGACAAGCATATTCGGTTCCATCACAAGGTCGTCGCGCTCGAGTGGTCGTCCGAACAGCAGTTCTGGACGGTGACCGCGCACCGTAGCGACACGGACGAGACGGTGACAATCACGGCGTCGTTCGTGTTCTCCTGCAGCGGTTACTACAACTACGACAAGGGGTTCACCCCCGAGTTCGCCGGACAGGAGAATTTTGGCGGCCAGGTGATCCACCCGCAGCACTGGCCCGAGGATCTGGACTACTCCGGCAAGAAGATCGTCGTGATCGGTAGCGGTGCAACGGCAATCACGTTGGCTCCCAACCTGGCTCGCGACGCCGAGCACGTCACGCTGCTGCAGCGCTCGCCCAGCTACGTCCTCTCGCTTCCGTCACAGGACCCGATTGCGCAGACGCTACGCAAGCGCCTGCCGAAGAAGTTGGCGTACAGCGTCACTCGGCTCAAGAACGTGTCGATGGCCATGTTGATCTACACGCTGAGCCAGAAGTACCCGGAGTTCATGAAGAAGCGGATCCGGACGATGCAGGAGGGGTGGTTGCCGAAGGGATACGACCTCGACACCCACTTCACCCCGTCCTACAACCCGTGGGATCAGCGCCTGTGCCTGGTGCCCGACAACGATCTGTTCCGTTCGATTCGCAAGGACGAAGTCTCGATCGTCACCGATCACATCGACACCTTCACCGAGACCGGTCTGAAGCTGAAGTCGGGCCAGCACCTCGACGCCGATATCGTCGTCACCGCAACGGGATTGAACCTCTCCGCTCTCGGCGGTGCGCAGTTCCGGGTCGACGGCGAGGACGTCGACCTGCCCAGCACGATGGCCTACAAGGGCATGATGCTCACCGGTATCCCCAACTTCGCCTTCGTCGTCGGTTACACCAACGCCTCGTGGACGCTCAAGGCCGACATGGTCTCGAACTACGTGATGCGACTGCTCGCGCACATGGACGAGAAGGGCTACAGCACAGTCGAGCTCGAACGCGACCCGTCGATCGACGAGGAACCGTTCCTCGACTTCGCGGCGGGATACGTGCTGCGGGCGGTGGACAACTTCCCGAGACAGGGCAGCGAGACCCCGTGGAAGCTGCGCATGAACTACTTCCGCGACCTGCCGGTGCTGCGCTACGGCAAGGTGGTGGACAAGGCCATGAAGTTCCGTCGTCCCCGGTCGAAGGTCTCCGTCGGATCCTGACGGGAATTGTTCGGGGTCGGGCGTGCGTTGGTTCCGAGTATGAAAATTGGAATCATCGGAAGCGGATTCATCGGCGGTACTCTCGTCCGTCGCCTGACGGCACTCGGTCACGAGGTTCGGTTCTCGAACTCTCGTGACCCGGAGACCCTGGCAGACCTGGCGGCGGACACCGGGGCGACGGCAGTGTGGGCCGCCGACGCGGCTCAGGACGCAGACCTGGTGATTCTGAGCATTCCGCAGAAGAACGTGCCGGATCTGGCACCGGGAATTGCCGGTGCCCGTAAGCCCGGGGCGCCGATCATCGAGACCAACAACTACTACCCGCAGCAGCGGGATGGGTTGATCGAGGAGATCGAGGGTGGGACACCCGAAAGTGTGTGGGTGTCTCAGCAACTCGGCGAGCCGGTGATCAAGGCGTTCAACGGAATCTACTGGAAGCACCTGTTGGAAAAGGGGGTGCCCAGCGGGGCCAGCGGTCGTATCGCACTGCCGATCGCAGGCGACGACGAGGATTCCAAGAAGCTCGTGTTCTCGGTGATCGACGAGCTCGGATTCGACCCCGTCGACGGCGGCACCCTCGCCCAGTCGTGGCGTCAGCAGCCGGGAACGCCCTCGTACGGCAAGGACTTCGGAGTCGACGCGCTCGTCGAGGCGCTGGGGCAGGCAACGAACGAACGCAGTGCGGAGTGGAAGGCCTGAGCTCGATTCCTCTTGCTACCTGACGCGACAGCTACCTGACGCGGCAGCTACTTGACGCGGCCCTCGCGGAGCGTGCGCTCCGCGAGGTCGCGTAGCGGCCCGGTCAGGTTCGAGTCGCCGACGCGGCACGAGTGCTCACCCACCGACACGTTCCAGACGAACGTGTCGCGGGCATTCGAGTCGGCCGAGTCGGTGGCCTGCTGATCGGCGATGTACGGCTGCGCAGCCTCGACCAACGACTGCCATTCCGGCTCGTCGGTCTCGACGACTCCGCGCTTGGACATACCGGCGACACCGCCGGTTCGCAGTACCTCGATGCGCAGGCTCATCTGCCCTCGATCACACCCGATCGTCGCTCGGCTTCGGTATGGACTCGTTCCCCGTTGTCCGAACTCCCACGGTAGACCAACCGGTCGCCACAGCCTCGGCAACGTCGGAACCGGCTCCGTACCGCTCGTTCGCTGCAGCGAGTGTGGCGGCCGCGAAGCCGGCGAAATCGACCGTAGGAGACAGTCCGCCGACCGTCATCGTGTCGAACCACACCTGCCCGACGCGATCCCAGGCCGGACCGCCCAGAGTGGTGGCGGCGACGGCGAACGCACGATTGGGGATACCCGAATTGATGTGCACACCGCCCTCGTCCTCGGTGGTGACGACGAAGTCGTCCATGCTGGCCGGCTGCGGATCCTTACCCAGCACGTCGTCGTCGTACGCGGTGCCGGGCTCGAGCAGAGAGCGCAACGCTTTCCCCTGAACGGCCGGAAGGAACAGCCCTTCGCCGATCAGCCACGACGCGTCCTCGGCGTTCTGCCCGGCGGTGTACTGCTCGACCAGTGCGCCGAAAACGTCGGAGATCGATTCGTTCAGCGCGCCGGCCTGGTCCTTGTATTCGAGCGGGGTGGTGTACTGCGTGAACCCGTGCGCGAGTTCGTGTGCGATGACGCCCAGCGAGACGGTGAATCGAGCGAACACCTCGCCGTCACCGTCGCCGAACACCATGCGCGAGCCGTCCCAGAACGCGTTGTCGTAGTCCTGCCCGTAGTGCACCGTCGCGTCCAGGGGCAGGCCGCTGCCGTCGAGACTCGAATAGCCGTAGACCTCGTCGAAGAATGCGTAGGTGGCCCCGAGTCCGTCGTACGCCTCGTCTGTCGCGGCGTCTCCGGTGGCTTCCTCGCCCTCGGCACGCACCTGCTGGCCGGGGAGATCCCGCGTGGACTTCGCGTCGGAGATGGTGCGTTCGAGCGTGCCGCCGGTGCGCGGAGCGATGGCGGTGCGCGCCTGCACCACCTCGCGTCCCGCACGCATTTCACGATCGGCGAGCAGTGTGGCGCGAGCGCCCGCACCCTGGAGCCTTTCGAGCAGGAACGGCGGAACTACCCCTTGGAAGTGCTGGCTGCGTGATGATCCGGAATCGAGAACTGACGTCATACTCGGTGACCCCCTAGGTCCGTGGCATGTGCGGTGATGGTTTCAGTGTGCCCGAGGGCACCGACACAGTCGGTCTCGTCGGTGAGATCACGCGCCCATCGTGGACAGGTCGACGCCGTCCACCTCGCTCGGCGGACGAAGCGCAGTGACGGTCGCCCAGTGTCGGGCCAGCAGGGAGGCGTCGGAATCGTCGTCCTCGGCTCGGATCTCGTCGAAGCGAACGGTGACGAAATCCTCCCCGCGATCGCCTATTTCGGCCTGTACCGCGCCGTAGCGGGCGAGCGATGCCTGCACGATCCCCGCCAGATCCGCGAGCGGAACGTCCGGGATGTTGACGTTGACGACGGCGTCGGACGGTCCGTGCGACACCATCCACGTCACCGCGAGGTGTGCGACGTGCTCGGCGGTGTCCCAGTGAGCAGGCTCGGTGGCGATCGACGACAGGGCCATGGCGGGAACTCCATGGGTCAGCGCAGTCAATGCGGCCCCTACGGTGCCCGAATGCAGAACGGCTGCACCGGTATTGGGGCCGTGGTTGATGCCCGAGAGCACCAGGTCCGGCACGTCGCCGAAGGCTCCTCGGGTGGCGACGAACGCGATCAGAGCGGGCGACGCCTGCACCGCGTACGCCGGGACATCGGGCAGACCGTCGATCTCCACCGCTGCGACGCCCAGATGATCGTCGACGCCCATGCCGGTCAACGATGCGCTGGCCCCGCTGCGCTCCTCGTGGGGCGCGGCGACGACGACATCGAGACCGGCAGCGACAGCCACGCGCGCGAGCAGGGCGATGCCCGCGCTGTGCACGCCGTCGTCGTTGGTGATCAGGGCTCTCATTTCTTGCCTGCCTTCTTGTACGGACGAACCTCCACCGATTCGGTGAGGCCGAGAACCAGGTCGCGTCGCCCGCTGCCGAGGCCGCGTCGGGTGACGTTCGCCGTGCCCGCGCCGCCGCCGAGTCGCAACGCCTCCGGGACCGACAATCCCTGAGCGAGCCCTGCAGCGATGCCTGCACTCATCGAATCGCCTGCTCCGTGGTGATCGACCATGCGTAGACCCGGCGTGACAATTTCGAGCACGTCGCCGTCCACCAATGCCAGGGCCGGATCTCCGGCCCGCGAGATCACGACGATCTCCGCGCCGTCGTCGTGCATCTTCCGCATCGAGTCGATGAGGTGCGCCGGGTCCTCGGACTCGGCCCGGCCGTCGGCGATGAGGTCCTCGTGGCTGACCTTGAGCACCGTGAGGCCGCCGGCGAGCGCAGCGATCATGGTCGGCCCGGACAGGTCGGCCACCACCGTCTTGCCCAGGGCGGTGAGGTCCGCGCACAGCCGCTCGTACACCTCGGGTGGAACGATGTCGTCTTCGTGCGGTCCGCCGAGGATGGCGACGTCGCTGCGGGCACCGGCTGCGAGTGCCGCGCTGAACAGGTCGTCGAGCGCATGCCTGGCCAGGGGCGGCGGGTCGACCGTGGCAAGGATTTCACGCTCACCGCTACGGCGATCATGCACGTACGAGCCGCTCTCCTGGCCGATGTCGACCGAGACCACGGAGATGCCCTCCCGCTCGACGATGTCGCGCAGAATGCCCCCGATCTCGCCGCCGAACACTCCCGTCAGTGTGACGTCGAGACCGAGCACCGTGGCCATCCGGGCGATCCAGTGGCCCTGACCACCCGCGTGCACGTGCAGTTCGGTGTTGCCGTTGGGAGCTTTGTCGAGGGTCACCGTCAACAGCGGAGACGGAGCGAAGACGAGAGCACTGAGGGATTCAGAGGAGGGAGGCATCGACTGCGAATGCCCGATATGTCAGGACCGAAACGGCTGGTGCTCGGCGATAGCCTCAGAAGCGACGACGCAGACGCATTCCGATCGGGCGGCCGTCGGGATCGACGAACAGGCGATAGGCGAATGCGGCGAGTCGCTGTTGCCACACCGGTGGCACGGAAATCTCGTGTCGGCGAAGCCTGCCGGCAGGGCGCGGGCCCGAGGACGGGTTGTGGTGCCACTCGTCGAGCGCGGTCGCACTCGCCGAGATGGCGTCGAAGAACTGCTGCGGATCCACCAGATCGGCGTCGTCGCCGTCGGCGCGGCCGAGGTGTTCGCGGATCAGTTCCAGGCGCAGGTTGCGGGCGTGGGTTCGGGCACCGTCGCCCAACCCGGCGGGGTCGAGAGGTTCGCGGTCGTCGCGTTCTTCGTCGACGATCGCCGCCGTCAGCTCCGAATCGTGAGTCCAGGACCGACGATTGAAGTTGTCCGAGCCCACCGCGGTCCACACGTCGTCGATGATGCAGACCTTCGAATGCACGTATACCGGTATGCCGCGGTCGTTTTCGATGTCGAGAACCAACACGCGATCACCTCCGGCCGCGCGGATGACCTCCAACGCAGCCGAGTGTCCCAGCAGCGCAGAGGGAATGGTGAGTGCACTGTCGTCGTCGAGGTGCTTGGGAACCACCACCACCAACCGCAGGTTCGGCTTACGGCGCAGTGCCGCGGCGAAGACGCGTGCGACATCCACCGACCACAGGTACTGGTCTTCGATGTAGATCAGCTCGGTTGCCCGGTTGAGTGCCTTGGCGTACGCCCGTGCCGCGCTGCGCTCGCCCTTGGTGGCGAACGGGTAGGCGGGGCGTCGACGCGGGTAGGTGCGCAACAACTGCACCGAGCACGTGCCCTGCGGTTCCGGCGGCGCAGCTGCAGGCGGCAGTTCCGACGGCTCCCGAGTCACTCCGCGCAGCATGTCGGGGATGGCGTGCCAGGGGAGGCGGGACAGGGCTGCGGGATCCTCCCAGCGCTCGCGGAAGACGTCCTCGACGTCTCGCACCGCGGGTCCCTCCAACTGGACCTGCACGTCGTGCCAGGCCGGGATCTCGCCGTACTCGGGAGGGAAGGGTCGGGAGACCGGATCGCCGAAATGATCGGCGTCGTCGCGTCGAGCACGGGCCAGGTCGATGCCGCCCACGAACGCGATGTCGGGCAGATCTTTCCTCCCGTACCGCACGACCACGAACTTCTGGTGGTGGCTTCCGGTCACCAGCACGCGCTGGTCGAGGATCACCTCGCCGCCTGCCTCTTCGAGCTTCATGGCGAGCTTGCGATTCTTCGGGCCGGTGAATCCGAGCGTCTCCATGTGCGAGCGCCACACCATGCCCTTCACGACGCCACCGCGGTGCGCGACGCCCGTGAGCGCGTCCTCGACGGTCACGCCGTCGTCTGTGAGCAGCTGTTCCGGATCTCCGCGCCAATCGGTGAACAGCACCAGGTCGTCGCGCTCGGTGCGGTCGAGGGCTCGGGCCAGCGCCGCGAAATAGGTCTTGCCGTGCACCAGGTTCTCGACGCGGTTGCCCTCGGTCCAGTCGGTGATCCGGGTGTCGTCGTTGCCGCGCTCGACGGCAGTGAGGAACCACGGGTGCGCCGGATCGAAGTGTCGCTCCGGTGCGATGAGGGCGGAGGTGGATCTGCCGAGGCTCTCGGCGACACCGTCGACGACGCGCCGGATGCGCTGCACTATCACGGTGGCATCATTTCATCCGGTTTGAAGCGCGGGGAGGGCGGGCACCCGAGCGATATGACTCAGGTACCCAACGTCACGCTCAGAAACGGCAAGCAGATCCCGCAGCTCGGCTTCGGCGTGTTCCAGATCGATCCCGAGAAGACAGCGCAGGCCGTCGAGACGGCACTCGAGATCGGCTACCGCCACATCGACACCGCCGAGATGTACGGCAACGAGAAGCAGGTCGGCGAAGGTATTCGGAACTCGGGTATCGACCGCGACTCGGTGTTCGTCACCAGCAAACTCAACAACGGCTTCCACAAGCCCGACGACGCGCGCAAGGCGTTCGACAAGACGCTCAGTGACCTCGGCACCGACCACGTGGATCTCTTCCTCATCCACTGGCCGCTGCCCACCCGCTACGACGGCGACTTCGTCTCCACCTGGAAGACGCTGGAGGAGTTCGCCGCAGACGGCCGTGCACGCAGCATCGGCGTCTCCAACTTTCAGCCCGCCCACCTCGATCGCCTGGCGGAGGAGACCGAGACGGTCCCCGCGGTGAACCAGATCGAGGTGCACCCGTACTTCGTCAACAACGACGTCTGGGCCTACGGCCGCGAGCATGCGATCCCCACCGAGGCGTGGTCTCCGATCGCCCAGGGCAATGTTCTCGACGACGCGGAATTGAAGCGAATCGCCGACGCGGCAGGCAAATCCGTCGCACAGGTGGTGCTCCGCTGGCACATCCAGCGCGGAAACATCATCTTCCCGAAGTCGGTCACGCCGGAGCGGGTGAAGGCCAACTTCGACATCTTCGACTTCGAGCTCAGCTCGGCCGATGTGGACGCCATCACGGCTCTGGACAAGGGTGAGCAGGGTCGTACCGGACCGAATCCGGACACCTTCGACATGATCCCCGACTGATCACGTAACCCTGTGGGCTCGAACATCTTCGGATGTTCGAGCCCACAGTCGTTCGATCAGTGCTTCAGGGCCGATCCTGTTGCCGCGGTGACCTGCTCGGTGGTCACGCCCGGTGCGAGTTCGACCAGTTCGAGGGTGCCGTCGCCGACGACGTCGATGACGGCGAGGTTGGTGATGATGCGATTCACGACGCCTTGGCCGGTCAGTGGAAGGGTGCAGGCGTCGAGGATTTTCGGGTTACCGTCGCGGTCGGTGTGTTCCATGACGACGATGACGCGCCGGGCACCGTGCACGAGGTCCATCGCGCCGCCCATGCCTTTGACCATCTTGCCGGGCACCATCCAGTTGGCGAGGTCGCCGGTGCGTGAGACCTGCATGCCGCCGAGTACGGCTGTGTCGATGTGGCCGCCGCGGATCATGCCGAAGCTCAGTGCCGAATCGAAGTATGCGGCACCGGGGTTGACGGTGACGGTTTCCTTGCCTGCGTTGATGAGGTTGGCGTCGACGTTGTCCTCGGTGGGGTAGGGCCCGGTGCCGAGGATGCCGTTCTCCGAGTGCAGGGTGACCTTGACCGCGTCGGTCAGGTATCCCGGGATCAAGGTCGGTAGTCCGATGCCGAGGTTGACGTATTCGCCGTCGACCATCTCCGCTGCGGCGCGTTCGGCAATCTGATCGCGGGTCCATCCTGTGTTCATGCTCGAACTCCTGAACTGACGGTGCGCTTTTCGATGCGCCTGTCCTGTGGGCCGGTGTGTACGACGCGTTGGACGAACACGCCGGGCAGATGTACGTGGGCCGGGTCGATTTCGCCCGGCTCCACGAGGTTCTCGACCTGGGCGATGGTGATCTTTCCTGCCATCGCGGCGAGTGGGTTGAAGTTCATCGCAGTTTTGTCGAACACGAGATTGCCTGCGGTGTCGCCGATTTCGGCGTGCACGAGTGCGAAGTCGGCGTTGATCGACTCTTCGAGTACGTACCGTTTGTCGCCGAACACTCGGGTCTCTTTGGGTGGGGAGGCGATCGAGATGGAGCCGTCGGGGTCGTAGCGCCAGGGCATTCCGCCGTCGGCGATGGGGCTGCCGACTCCTGCGGGGGTGAAGAATGCGGGAATTCCGGTGCCTCCGGCGCGGAGTCGCTCGGCGAGTGTTCCCTGCGGGGTCAGTTCCACTTCGAGTTCGCCGGCGAGGTACTGCCGGGCGAACTCTTTGTTCTCGCCGACGTAGGAGGCGGTGACGCGGCGGATTCGTCCGGCGGCCAGCAGGATTCCGAGTCCGTAGCCGTCGACGCCGCAGTTGTTGGAGAATACTTCGAGCTCGGTGGCGTCGGTGTTGGCGATGGCCTCGATGAGTGCGTCGGGGATGCCGCACAGTCCGAAGCCACCGACCGCGAGGGTCGCTCCTCGGCCGATGTCCGCAACCGCGTCGGCGGCGGACGCGTAGGTCTTTCCAGTCACTTGCAGCTCCTGATGTGTTCGTTGAGCAAACGTTGTAGTCAGTCAACCTGAGCTGTGTATTTCGGTGAGGCGAATGCTGGTATCTGCTCGTTCGGTGAACGGATGTGGACTGGGCGTCCGGTGAGTGGACGTACGATGGCCGGGTGACGACACCGGATGCCAACGCAAGTGTGATCGACAAGATCTGTTCGTTGCTGCGCGCAGCGGGGAGCGAGGAGCCGTCGGGTGCCTCGACCACCGCGCTCGCGCGGGCGACCGGTATCGCGCGACCGACCGCACATCGCCTACTGGCGTCGCTGGCCGACCAAGGATTCGTCGACCGCGACGCGACCGGCAACTGGTCACTGGGCCCGGAGATCTATCTGCTCGGATCGATGGCGGCATTGCGGTACGACATCACCGACCAGGCTCGAAAGATAGTGCAGGCGTTGGCCACCGAGAGTGGAGAGAGCGCGTTCCTCTCGGCCCGGCGCGGGGCGGAGACCGTGTGCCTGCTTCGGGTGGAAGGGAGCTTTCCGTTGCGCTCGCACGTGTTGTACGAGGGCATTCGGCTACCGCTCGGGGTGGCGTCCGCCGGTTTGGCCATTCTTGCGCACCTGCCCGATCGGGAGGTCGACGAGTACCTCGGCGACGTCGACCTGGTGCCGGAGTGGGGCGAGACTCATTCCGCCACAGCGATTCGGCACCGCGTAGGCCACACTCGGACAACAGGTTTCGCCGTCAATCCAGGGTTGCTCGTGGAAGGCAGCTGGGGTCTCGGTGCTGCTGTGTTCGACCGCGCCGGAGGTCCTGCGTGGGCACTGAGCCTGACGGGCGTCGAGACGCGATTCCGTGACGACCGACGCCGGGAATTGGGCAAGATGCTGCTCGACGCGGCACACCGCCTCACCGTGCAACTGGGGGCGCGGCCCGCTTAGCTATCTAGTTCCTCCAGAATGTCCGCGGCGTCTTGGCTGCCTGCGGCGGCCAATCTTTGCAGCTCGGCGCGGTCGCCACGTTCACCGGCGAGCTCGACGAGGATGTCGACGGCATCGCTGCTACCTGTGCCGGCGAGAGAGCGGAGTTCGTCGAGGTCGTTGCGCTCGCCTGCGAGTTCGACCAATTGGTCGATGGCATCTTGATCGCCGCCGGCCGCACGCCGGCGTAATTCGATTGGTTCCGACTTTGAACCGGGCTCGCTCATGGAGTGCAGTGTAGAACGATTCCGCGGGTAACGGCAGGTCAGCCGGTGCTTTTTCGGCTCGAGCGTTCTTGTCGGTGGGTCGGGTTATTGTTCATCTTGTTCGAACAGGCGTTCTTGTTTCGGCTCACCGGGGGGTGAAAAAATTGGGTGCAGTACCGACCGTGTCATTGGAGGCGTTGACCGCTGCCGCGCGTGAGGAGAATCGGCAGGCGGCCCGCAAGATCACCGCCTGCTATCGCGTGCACTGCGACTGGATCACCCGCGACACCAAACACAAGCACTACAGCCGATACGGGCGCACCGAAATGGCCGTGGCATTGGGCTGCTCGGCGACCGTCGCCGAAGCGTATGTCTCGGTCGGCGTTGCCCTGCACACGCGGATGCCGCTGCTGCGGGCAGCCTTCGAGGCAGGCGAGATAGACCTTCCCCGCGTGCGGACGGTATGCCGGATCCTCGACAACCTTTCCGACGACATCGTCACCCGCGTCGAAGCCGAGATCGTCGAAGCGGCGCGAAGGTCGTCCCCGGGCCCGCTCGAACAGGCGATCTGGGACATCCTGCTGCGCGTCGCACCCGAGGAAGCGGCAGCGTTGCGGGAGTTCGCGAAGAAATTCCGCACCGTCACCTACAGCCCCGCCGGCGAACTCGCCCGCATCCGAGCCGAGCTGACCGCCCCCGAAGCCGCCGCCGCATGGCAACTCCTCGAAGAGATGGCCGATACTCTCTGCCCGAAAGATCCGCGCGGGAAGAAAGAACGCCTGTGCGATGCATTCATGGCCCGCATGCACGGCGAACCCCGACTGGCATGCCTGTGCCAACGCACCGACTGCCCCAAAACCGAGGCAGTGCTGCCGGATCGGCGGGTTCCGCTCACGATGATCACCGTCGACATCGCCACCCTCATCGGGTTGTTGGCCAACCCCGCCTACCTCGCCGGGCACGGTTCCATCGACCCGGATCTCGCGCGAGAGTTGGCACGCAACAGTCAGTGGCAGATCCTGCTCACCGAAGCAGTGACCCTCGCCGAGAAACTCGGACTCGCAGTGCAGAACCCAGAGACCGGGGAATGGGAACGACGCCCGGATAGCGAGAAGACAGGGGCTGCAACAGAACCCGAAACGGAAACAGAGAAGGACGAAGACAACGACACGCGCTCGGACGCGGACCCTGATGCTGATGCTGATGCTGATGCGGGAATCAAGTCGGGCGCAGACTCGAGGTCGGCGACAGATTCCTCGACCGAACCGACCCCGGCCAGTTCACCGGCAGCCGCGCGTGCACCTGCACCTGTACCTGTACCTCGAAATACCTCGACACCGGCACGGGAGCCCGCAGCACCGGCACCAGCGGCACCTGAGTCACTCGCAGCTGAGGTCGCCGATGCCGAGGAGACCGGCGAGACCGGCGAGACCGGCGATGCCGAGGAGAACAACGAGTCCACACCCGCACCTGCGACCGACCCGTCAGCAGCTACCGCCGACCCAGTCCGCAAGCACGCAGCAACCAGTGCCCCGGCACCAGCGAACGCCCCTCCAACACAGCCGACCTCGGCAACCGGCCCCGAGAGACCTGCATCGGACCCGGCACCGGCGTTGCAGTCACCTGCGGACCCGATATCGCCGGCACCTGATCCTGCTCCGAAACAATCCGAATCAGGTTCTTCCACAACGGCATCCGGATCCACAACATCCGGGGCGACATCAGCCCAAGGCCCGGAACCAGGAACAGGCTCGACTGCCGCTGCCGCTGCCGCTGCCACTGCCGCTGCCGCCGGCGACAATCCACGCCAGCGTCGCCTGGGATCGTTGACGTCCGCTGCAGCCCTGTTCTGCACCCACACCCCCGTCGGCCGGGGCACACGGCACAGCTCTGCCCTCGACCTGGACGACATCAGACATCCCGCCCGCAACATGAGAGCACTCGACCTACGCTCGGCAATCCGGATGGACAACCGACCGACCCCCACTGCAGGCCACACACCCGCAAACCGCACACCCTCAGGCCTCTACCTCGGCAACGCCTCCCTCGCCGCAGCGCTCGAAGCCGCCATCGCCGCCGACCCCACCCTCGGCAAATCGGTACCCCGCGATCCACTCACCGACCGCGCCCTGATCTACCGACCCGATGCCCTCACCACAGCAGCCGTCCGCCTGCGAGACAAACACTGCCGCTTCCCCGGCTGCCACCGACCCGCAGCACGCTGCCAACTCGACCACGTCGTGGCCTTCGATCACGCCAACCCTCGCAGCGGTGGCTGGACCACCGTCAACAACCTTCAATGCCTCTGCGACTACCACCACTCCGTCAAAACCGCCGGCTACTGGAAGGCCGTCATGCTCCCCGGTGGAGCGATCCTCTGGACATCGACATCGAAAACCACCCGAATCACCCTGCCCACCAACGCAACAGCCGTACCCATCCTCGGCAACGACCTCAGACCACACATCCCCACCACACCGAAACGATCCGGCCACATCGCCTACCCCAACCCACCCGACAATCAACCGCCCGAGACAGACGAAACGGCAGCACCGCCGTTCTAGCCTCGATATTTCTCCACGGGGGACTGTCTGAATAACGGTTGATCCGGTCCTTGGTTCGACACGCCGAGCTCAGCTTGGTGGGAAGGATCGACGATG
>NZ_JAWLRY010000029.1:0-38187 GCF_033142325.1 Rhodococcus sp. IEGM 1370
GCCCTGTCGGCTCGCTGCGCCACCGACGGTGAGCAGACCCCAGACCGAGCAGGACCCCGGGCGACACTCCTGATCCGCCGCCGTATACGGGCAGCAGCCCGCCGAAGGCGGTTCGGGGCTGAGCGACGAGCAACTGACCGATATCGCTGTCGCAGCGGGAGTTCCCGACACCGCCGGCGACTGCATCACCGGCGGCCACTACACCGACTGGGTGGCCGACTCCACCCAGTCGGTGCTCAAGACCATCAACGCCACTCCCACAGTCCTGCTCAACGGCGAACCGATCGCCCTGAGCACACCCGGTGCTCTCGACGCCGCGGTACGTGCCATCCCGTGAACGGCATGACCGACATCTCCTACACAACGGTATAGACCAGCATCTTTCGGGGCGGGATGGGGGAATGCGCATTGCAGGAAGCATAGGGCTGCGCGCATCACTGATCCTGGTGATCGAACGTTACGAGTTGCTCGTGGATCCCAGCTGCGTTCCTTCGTGCGGCCTGAACCCGGTGCAGTCCGGGGTCGATGCCGATGATGACCCAGTAGTAGAGGTACCCGGTGACGATGAAGTGGATATTCATCACCTCGTGTCCCCAGTGGTAGCGGACCAGCTCGTCGAACAGCGGGCTGAAATACACTGCATAGATGGAGAGGACGAACAACCCGACCGCGACGGCGGGGTTCGACAGCACTCGCATCAGTGGTGAATGGACCACCCACACGATCCATTCCCGCGGTCCCGGCATCCTGTCCTCCCGAGCTGGGGGCAGCGCCCGCAACGCGAGCGTGACCGGCCCGCCGAGCACGAGCAGGACCGGAACGAACATGTTGAGCGTCATGTGCGCACCCATATTGACGCTGAACATCGCCGAACCGTATGCAGCGAGACCTGAACTCGTCGCCACCAGCAACGCCAGGCACCCGGTCATCCAGGCGATGGTACGCCCGAGGGGCCACTGATCTCCGCGCCGTCGCAACCGCAGAACTGCCCACCCGTACAGCGCGATCAGGACGACTGCCGCGCCGCCGGTGACGAAGTCAAACCGCCAGAAGGTCGCGAACTGCTCGAGCGAGGGAGCGTCAGACGGTTCTCAGGCTCGATCGGCCAGCAGTGAGCAGGGTCGCGTATCCGTCGGGACCGACCCGGCCCACACGGCAGAAACGGGTACAGACTATCCCGTATACCAATGAGCCCATCGTGATCGCGGCGGCGAGTGAGACGGTGAAACGGAGCAGGACGTACAGAAGCGATGTGAAGGTGCCAGGGAACGAGTCACCGCTGGCTGCGTGTCGGGTGTCCCCCGAGCGGACGGTGACGACAACGACCAACGCGGCCGCGCATACGAGCGCGATCGCAAGGACGTAACGCACACACAGCGACTGGCGTGTGCGCGAAATATGGTGCGGTGAATCGGTTGTCACATAGCCTCGTTCGATGTCGCTGTACTGCAGTGGCGTCGGTCGATCATCGGTGTTACACGACGCCCATCATGATCGCCATTCCGGCTGCCATCGCCACCTCGCACGCCGCAGCGACACTCTGCGGCCGCGACGCCGGTAGCGCATCGACGGCGATATTACCTGCCTGCGATCCAGGCGAAGGATGTACAGGTGCGAGAGCAGTGCTCTGTTCGGCGACGAACAGACGGTAGAGCCACACGATCGCTGCGACAGCGAAGACGACTGTGAGCGTGAGTGATACCGCGGAGATCCATCCCGGTCCGCTCATCGCGGCCGTATGGTCAGGACTGCTCATGTCCATGTCGGGGGTGTGTGCGTGCGCGCCCATTCCGGACATGTCACCGTCGGCGGCGTCGGCGGTGTGATCGTGCGCGGCGGTGCCGGGAAGCCACCCGGCCATCACCGCGACCATCCACACCATCGCAGCCATCATGAACACGTGATAGCTGCCCATCGCAGGTCCGTGGGGGTGCTCGTCGACACCGGTCGTGCCCGGTGCCGTGCGTGCTGCGGAGATCGCGAACCACACCGTCGCCGCGGCAAAGAACACTCCCTGCGGTAACAGCGGGACGCCGAGCCCCCACGGCCACGCCATCGCAATCATGGCCGCGCACATCACGAGGTGGAACCCGTGGTCGATCCGTACGTTCCACTGCGCGGCGCGGATGATGCGGTACACGCAGTATCCGGCCGCGAACACGAACAGTGCTGTGGTGATCCACCGCAGCGAACTATCAGCGATCACGACGCGTCCTGCCGATTGTGTGCATCGATACCCGGTGCTCGATCCGCGTCGGCTCGTTCTTCCCGCGACGGCAGCGACGCGGATTCGAGTGTGGTTCCGCGCGATCGACGGTGGTGACGTAGTCCCAGAGCGACGTCGACGGCGACGAACACTGCCAGTGTTATTCCGAACAACGGCATGTACCAGCCCAGGATCACTGCGATCACTACCGCGGTTACCGCGGCCCACGGCGGCATCCGGCGCAGCGCCCCGCGTTTGGCAGGTGGTCCGAACCTGATTCCTCGTGCCCGGGTCGGGCACCGCAGCCACCACATCCGGTAGCCGCGAAGGATGACGGCGATCAGACCGATAGCGGTGAGCGCCAACAGGATCTGGTTGACGAGTCCGAACAGGATGCCCATGTGGGCGTCGATGGTCCAGTTGGTCATCTTGGCCATGAGCGGCCAGTTCGCGAACTCGACCTTGTCGATCACCTGGCCCGACGCGGCATCGACGGCTACCGAATCGTAGCGTGTGGGCCAATCACGTTTGGCCTCTTGCACTTTCCATGCCTGTCCCTCTTCGGCGGGAGGAACGAGCTTCATCGGTGCCTGCAGGCCCGCGCCCTGGGCGGCGGCCTCGACACCGTCGATTCCGCGCCTTCACCGATCACGGTGTCGGTGACCGGCGCACCGTCTCCCCCGTGGTGATCACCGCCTGCATTCTCGCCCGTTCCGGCAGGATGAGTCTCGACCGACGGTGTCGTTCACGACAGCGCCGTACGTACGTCCCCGATGGTCTCTCCGGCATACCGTGACCACGTCAAACCGGTGACCGAGAGAAGCAGGAGAGCGGCGATGATCCACACCCCGACCGTGCCGTGCCACGACAACGCGCGGGCGCGGCCCCTCTTCCTCGGCTCCGGCACCAGAGCAGCTCTGGCGGCTTCGGAGGCACTGGACGAGCGTTGGCGGACCCGGGCGTCCACAACACGAGCCCGCCGAGTGCGACCACCCACAGCCAACTGGCGGCCAACTCACTGTAGTTACGGCCCAGATCGCCGAGGTGGAGGTTGCGGTGCAGTTCGTCGATCCACGCGCGCACCGGGAGCCACTCACCGAACGTGGTCAGTTCTCCGCGGACCTGCGCGGTGTAAGGGTCGACGAACACGGTCCGCCCGTACCCCTCGGGAACGTCGTCGACCGCCAGCACGACACGGGTGGGTGCTCTCGGCGTCGATGGGGGGCCGGACCTCGGTGATCGAGCCTTCTGGGTGGGCGGCCCGGGCCGCGGCGACCTGCTCACTGAGCGGCAGCTGCTGATCGCCGACCTGATCGACTGTCAGTTCGTGGCGATGAACGTAGTCCGACAACTGCGGGCTGATGGTGTACAGCAGGCCGGTCACGGCCGCGATCAGCAGAAACGGTCCGACCAGGATGCCGGCATAAAAGTGCAACCGCAGCACGAACGGCCTGATCTGTGGCCACAACGGGATCTTCGTCACCGAAGGCGGGGTGTCACCGGGCGCAGGCGGTCGATCGATTTCACTGGTGGACATCTGCGTGTTTCGGTTCCTTCTCCTCGGGCTGCACTGGGCGCTCAGCCGGTCCTACTCGTGCAGTAGTCGGGCCAGCGGTCCCGGAAGTTCCCGATAATTCCGAGCCGCGTACTCGAGAACTATTCGGGTGTCACGCCCCGACTAGGTCCTCGTAGGGCTGCGACCCCGCCACGAGCTGCCGGTGTAGGTGTCAAAGTGAAGGAGATTCGACGGGTTTCCCGTCCAAAGAGCTACTGCTCAGTGGAACGACCTGATCTCGTGGCCGGACAAGTCCTCGACGGCTACGCTTGCGACCCGTCCCAGGGATACTCAACTGTCGAGCAATTCGAACAGACCGGTGCGGCCGTGTACGGAGCAAACTTCTGCTCCTCAACCGACGCTCAGAGCACCGAGAAGTGGTACTGCAGGCCGTCGTACGCCCATTTTCCCGCACCATCCCCGGCGAAACACCAGGTGAGCGTGTTTTGAAATCAAAAAGCCTGTCGGAGGTGCGCACTACAGTTCTTGCCATGGCAGAACGGCAGCTCGGTGAGGTCCTGGACGCAGATTCAGTTGCCCTGGTGAGTGGTGCGGTGGTGTTTCCGGACCTGTCGGCCGAGGTGGCTGCGCGTATCGAACGGTCGATGGCGTCGGCGCGGTCTGCCGCAACCCGCCGCGCCTACGATTCGGCGTGGCGGCGATTCGAGACCTGGTGCACTGCCGCCGGGCACATCTCGTTGCCGGCGCACCCTGCGACCGTGGCTGCGTATCTCGTTGACGCGGCGGACTCGCTGACCGTCGACGGAGTCCGGGCGTATGCACCGTCGACCTTCGGCAAATGGGTCGCTGCGATCACCGACCGTCACCGCGGGCTCGGCCACGACACCCCGTGTGGCCACGAGATGGTGCGCGCCACCCTCGCCGGTATCCGCCGAGACTACGCCGCCGCGGGGGAGCGCCCCCGCAATCCCCGCGCCCCACTCCTGACGTCCGATATCACTGCCATCGTTGACGTAGCACGTGCCGGTGTCACCGGCTGGGCCAGTGAAGTGCTCGAACGCCGCGACACCGCACTACTGCTGATGGGGTACTCCGGGGCATTTCGGCGCAGCGAACTCGTGGACCTCGAATGTCGTGATGTGCGCCGCGATCGCCTCGACGGTGCGCATGTCCGCCTGCGGCACTCGAAGACCGACCAGGACGGAACCGGAACGGTGAAGGCGCTGCCGTTCACCGACCGGCACGAATCATGCCCGGTCTGCGCGTGGGTTCGCTGGCTGCAGATCGTTGCTGCATTCGATACCGGTGGCAGAACCGCGATCATTCGTTTGCTTTCCCGCGCAGCGAAGTTCGACTCCCATCTCTGCCACAGCACCCTGCCCACCGCTGACACGCGGTCGGCGCTGTTCCGGTCGATCCGCAAGAACGGCAACCTATCCCAGACCGCACTGTCGGGTGCGGCAGTGCACGCCGCGATCCGCCGCCGCGCCGGCCGCGCCGGCTACGACGCAGACCTTCTCGCCCAGCTGGGCGGACATTCACTGCGTGCCGGATTCGTCACTCAAGCGTTCCGTAACGGTGCCGACGCACACGCGATCATGCGACAGACCGGACACAGAAGCCCGGGAATGGTCGAAATCTATGCCCGCGAGAACGCGCCTCTGGTCGGCAACGCCGTGAACGATCTCGGCTTGTGACCCTCATGCACGGCACCGACACCTCGACGAGCGGCGACAACACCGACCTTGTCCGAACAACTCCAGTATCGAACGACACTGTCCCGGAACGGGGTCGACACACGTGGTCGCTGTTCGCGGACTGGTGCACCGCTCATGATCAGTCGGCGTTGCCGGTCTCACCGGAGTTGTTCGTTCGGTTCCTCCGAGCCAACCCTGCCGCGCCGGCAACGCAACGTCGTCGCATCGCCGTCATCGACGCTGTTCATCGAGACCGCGCCCTGCCCCCGCCGGGTCGCGGTCAGAGCGTGCGAGCGGCTCTGGACGCGCTGCGTGCAGCGCGTTTGCGCGACACCGCAACTCGGATCGGCGGCATCGTCACGCGCCTCCCCGGAACAGGGTGGCCGGCGGCGTTGTTCGCTCGCCGAGATGCACTGGTCCTCACTCTTGCCGCGGCCGGGCTGCCATACACCGAGATCGCGGCACTGCGAATAAGAGATGTCGCCGTCGAACCCGAATTCGATGCCCTCACAATCGAAACGGGCACCGGTGTACATGCCGTCACTTCGTTGGAGCTCGTGAGGGCGGGCGCATCACCGAGAAAGGTGTACAGGCGCTGGTACGAGGTCCTGGCCCACGGCGAGCGGCACCCCAGCACACGCATGCTCGCCGACGCCATCGAGCACGTCGACGGAACCGAACTCGCCGACTCCGTTACTCATCTCGACCCAGGCAGCGAACGGCCGTTGTTGACCACGATCGACCGGTGGGGCCATACCCCGCTGGTCGCAACCCCTCTCACCTCCCGGGGAATAGCCGATATCGTTCGAGCACACCTCGGGGGACGCGCTCCCACGCACATACCGCCCCCCGTCCGAGAGACGAACCCAAAGCGTGTCTTTACGCTCGAGCCTGCATCGGCGGTCTCGCTCGACCCTGGTTACTACGAACGCGGCACACTCGCACGAAGGCACTCCCACGCGCTCCTCGACGACGTCGATTCGGTTCTTGCCGATGTCGAAAACCGCGCAGACCGACTGCTCAGGGAACTTCTCGAGTTCTTAGATGCGGAAATGCCGGAGTGCGAGCAATAGTCTTCAGCGCGCGACGATCCCAGGTGTCACCCCGCAGGAGCGACCCCTGTTGTGAGTGAGTCAGCGAACATTGCACCGAACGACGACCGGGTCTGTGTCGAAAGTTCGCACGCGGGCTTCACGGTCTCTTGGTACGGGGTGGTCGTGTCGCTGGACCTCGTCTCGCGGTGCGCTTCCGATCCACTGCATCGATGTCTGCGTTGATGGTTCGGCGACGTTTCCTGAGGGTCAGTGCCGACAGCGGCAAGCGCGGTGAGAAGTACCAACACGAAGGGGATGTCGAGACTGGTCAGTGCGTCGATGGTCACGATCGCTCCTGCAGCGACACACACGAAAAGCAGGCGTGCACCGTCCACGCAAGCGCATCCCGATCGTGTGCGGCGGCTGGTTCCGGCACTGGCGATCCTCGCCGCTGGGGTTGACCCCAGTCGCGCTCTCGTCGTCTCGCAGGTCGTGTTGTCCTTCGGTATTCCGATCGCGCTGATTCCGTTGGTGCGGTTCACCTCTGACCGCATGTTGATGGGCAGCGATGTCAAATTACCGGATCACTCGATATGCAGCCCGGTTCATCGCGGGAATCGTCGTCGCACTCAGCATTGCACTGATCCATCTAACCGTCGTCTGATTGTGCGCGGGTGAACGTCTCCTGCTTGCCTCTGTGTTCCAGGACCGATTACCGCTCGCGATGGTGGTGGTGTGCGTGGGAAATCGGAATCAGTGGGTTCTTCCGCCGCTCAGGGGGAGTCCGTCCTCGAAAGAAAGAAGACTTAGTGCGGGCCACCAGATTTGCAAGCAACGCAATCGATGCCCCCAGTTTGGATGACGACGAAGCCGCCCACCACCTTCAAGACATCAACCCGCGTGCGGATCGTAGACGGCGGTGACAGTCGATGCCGGCCGGCCCGTTCCATGCTTGGGGTCGAGACGTGATTGCCTCCGGGGCGTTGCCTCAGTCTGGATGGTGCAAGTCTGCCCACTAACTACGCACATTGTTCGGCATCGATCGCATGATCGAGCAGGACGCGAGAGGCTGCCTCACACTGAGTAGCTCTCTCACAGGTCGTACACTACGGCGTCGCCGATGACGCGGATGGCGACCCTGTCGCCGGGCGTCAGAGCCGTGGCGCCGAAGCGGCGCACGGTGACCCGCTGGGCCATAGCGGTGTCCGCGGTGTCGAGGCGGATCCCGAGCAGCATCTCCGACCCGAAGTACTCCACGTCGACGACGGCCCCCGATGCACCCGCGCCGTCGGTGGTCACCTCGATTTGCTCCGGCCGCAACATGATTCGGGCTGCACCTTCGATGGCGTTCGGGGAAGGGGCGACGGCGACGTCGCCGAGGGCGCAGCGGGCACGGCCGTTCTCGATGTGGGCCGTCAAGATCACGGCGTCACCGATGAATTCCGCGGTGGTGACGTCCACAGGGCGGGAATAGATTTCACGAGGTGTACCGATCTGTGCGAGCCTGCCCGAGCTCATCACCGCAACCCGGTCGGCGAACGACAGGGCCTCGGGTTGATCGTGGGTGACGAGGATGGTGGTGATCCCAGCCTTGGCGAGGACGTCGGCGACGATCCGTCGAGTGTTCGCCCGCAAGCCGGCATCGAGTGCCGAGAACGGTTCGTCGAGCAGCATCAATTCAGGTTCACGCGCCAGCGCCCGCGCGAGCGCGACCCGTTGCTGCTGGCCGCCGGAGAGCTGGTCGGGTCGACGTGAGGCGTAGGACGAATCCAGCGACACCATCTCGAGCAGTTCGGTGATCTTCGAGACGGTGCGGGCACGGCGTGGCAGGCCGAACCCGATGTTCGCGCCGACCGTGGCGTGTGGGAACAGTGCCCCGTCCTGGGCGACGTACCCCACCGACCTTCGGTGCGCAGGCGTCCAGCCGGATCCCGCGACGACCTTCCCGGTCAGTGCGACAGTGCCTGCGTCGGGTTTGTCGAAACCCGCGATCAGACGCAGCAGCGTCGTCTTACCGCAACCGGACGGTCCGACGATGGCTGTGGTCGACCCGGCATCGACAGCGAACTCAACACGACGTAGCACCGTCACAGGACCGAACGACTTGTCCAGCCCATCCACCTCCACCGCGTATGTCATAGTCCTGCCGCCTTTTTCGACTGGGAGAAGAGAACGTAGGTCATGGGCAGAGACAGCACGATCATGATCAACGCGTACGGAGCAGCCCCCGAGTAGTCGATCTCGCTGCTCAGCGACCAGAACTGCATCGACAGAGTGCGGGTTCCGGTCGGTGCCAGCAGCAATGTCGCGGTCAACTCGTTCACGATCCCCAAGAACACCAACGCACCGCCCGCTGCGGTGGCCGGCGCAGCCAATCTGAGAGTCACCCGAAAGAAACTCGACAGCGGTGACAGACCCAGCGACCGAGCCGCCTCGTCCAACCCGACGGGCGCCTGCGCGAGCCCCGCCCGCAGGTTGACCAATGCGCGTGGCAGGAAGAGCAATGCGTAGGCCGCGATCACGACGACAACTGTTTGATACAGCGGATTTGCGTACCGAATGGCGACGGTGACGAACGCCAACGCAACCACGATGCCGGGCAACGAACTCGAGATGTAGGTACCGCCCTCGAGGACACGGCTGAACCGTCCGCGGTGGCGAATCGAGATCCACGCGACCGGGAACGCGAGTGCACACGTCATGA
Organism: Rhodococcus sp. IEGM 1370; assembly: GCF_033142325.1. NCBI lineage: Bacteria > Bacillati > Actinomycetota > Actinomycetes > Mycobacteriales > Nocardiaceae > Rhodococcus > Rhodococcus sp. IEGM 1370. The sequence continues at coordinate 9,158 of NZ_JAWLRY010000029.1, forward strand.
CCGCACCGGCAATTCCGAACCCGAGCGTCTGCAGCAGCGCGGACGAGATTTCGTCCCACTCCCACACCGCGCTGCCGCCGACGACAAGCCACCGCAGAACACTGGCGATCGGGACTCCGAGAGACAGTGCGATCAACATCCCCAGGAAGACGAGCGCGATCGGCGAATACTGCCAACCGAGTTCTGCAGGCACGGCCGGGCGGGCTGCACCCGAGCCGATGCGGGCATACCTGGCACTGCCACGCACAACCGCTTCGATCACCAACAATGTGAGGCACAGCAATACCAGCACCCCGGCGAGCATGGTCGCCGCCGCTCCGTTGAACGTCGATTGATACTGCTCGAAAATCGCTGTAGTGAATGTGTCGAAGCGGATGAAGACGAAGGCACCGTATTCGGCGAGTAGGTGCAACGCGACCAGAAGCGCGCCGCCGGCGATTGCCAGCCGCAGCTGCGGCACCACGACGCGAAAGAACACTGCCCACGGTCCGATTCCGAGTCCTCGCGCCGATTCCTCGACCGCGGGGTCGAGCCTGCGTAGCGTCGCGGCCACGGGAATGTAGACGAGAGGAAAATACGAGAGCGTTGCGATCAGAACGCCGCCGCGCAGCCCGCCGAGGGAAGGGATCGCCGTCACCCACGAGTAGCCGTTCACGAACGCCGGGACAGCCAGCGGCGCGGCAAGCAATACCGCCCACACCTTCGCTCCGAATACTCGTGTGCGCTCGACCAACCAAGCAGCCGCGACGCCGATTGCGACACAGATGGGCACCGTGATCACTACCAACATCACGGTGTTGGCCAACAATTCGCGGACCCGCGATCGGAACAGCAGCGCCGACGCGGTGGCCCAGCCGGTGTCCACGCTCTCCACGATCACGTACCCGAGCGGGATGAGCGAGATCGCCACGACAATCACTGCGGTGACAGCCAGAGGCAAGGGCATACGCGACCGGCCTGCTGGGCACCGCAGCGTGTGGGCCGGCCCCCGTTGTTCTCGACCGTTCGTCGTTGGAATCAGAGCAAACCGGCTTCGGTCATGAGCTCGGTGACCTTCGGGCTGTTGAGCTTCGCCGGGTCCACCTGCGGGGCCTGCAGTTCGGTCAAGGGGACCAGATCCGCGTTGGCCGCCACTTCGCTGCCCACCGAGTACTCGAACGACATCCCGTCCCGCAGAACTTCCTGACCCTTCGGTCCGGTGACGAACGCCAGGAACTGCTGCGCTGCATCCTGTTTCGCGCTGGACTGCAGGACGCCGCCGCCGGAGACGCTGACAAATGCGCCGGGGTCTTCGTTCTTGAAGTAGTGCAGGGCGACGTTACTGCTGTTCTCTCCGGTCTTGGCCTGATCGCCGAACCAGTAGTAGTGGTAGATCACGCCGCCCGGGATTTCTCCGGCGTTGACGGCTTTCATCACCGTGCCGTTACCGTTGTAGGCGCGGACGTTGTTCTTCATCCCCTCCAACCAGGTGCGTGTAGCGTCCTCGCCTTTCAACTCGAGCAGCGCACTGACGATGGCTTGGAAATCGGCTCCCGACGGCGATGCTGCCCAGCGGTCCTTCCAGGCGGGGTCCTGCAGGTCCAGGAGTGAGGCCGGGAGCTGATCGGGGGTCAGCATGTCCGTGTTGTAGGCGAACACGGTCGAGCGGGCGGCGATACCCGTCCACTTGCCGTTCGACGGGCGGTATTGGCTCGGAACCTGGGCCAGCACGGCCTGGTCGACGTCGGTGAACAGACCCGCGTTCTCGACGAGCGTCATCGCCGGAGAGTTCTCCGTGAGGAACACATCCGCTGGCGATCGGTCACCCTCCGCTACGAGTTGGTTGCCGAGTTCGGTATCGCTCCCTTGGCGCAGGTCGACCTCGATGCCGGTCTCCGAGGTGAACGCGTCGGCCCATTCTTTCGTCAGCGACTCGTGTTGGGCGTTGTAGACGGTGATCCGGTTGTCCCCGCCCGGGTCGGACTCAGCGCTCGAACACCCCGACACCGTCAACAGTGCCGCGGTCGCCAGTGCGAGGCCCGCCATCAGTTCGATCCGCTTGCTCATCGTCCGTCCTTCGCATTTACCGGACCACCTCCGGTCGTCCCCGCCGCCATGGTACTTAGAGGATTGGCAAACCTAATGCCCGGCCCTGTCCCGCTCCACGGTAGACGGGCGAGCACGAAGGTCGCGGCCTGCCAGTAGACAACCCCCACGACGATCGACAGGGCGAATGCTGTCCAGGGATGGTCGTCGCGCAGCGGTAGATAGACCTGAAAATGGGTCAGGTAGATGTAGAGTGACGCGCTTGCCAACACCCCCGCAACCCGGCCCACAACTGCGGGACATGGGACGGATGTGAGCCACACCAGCAGGCAAAGTCCGACAATCACGATGACTTCTCGCTGGATGTCGCCGAAGAAGAACCCGGGAATCGATAGCACGATTGCCGCGGTGACCCCCACTCGATGCCACACGGTCTGCGCCCGGGCGGCGGCCCAGCCGAGGGCGAACAACCAGAAGACAACCGCCGCGGTCAGAATGCGATTGCGGCTGTCGTCGATCTCGATCAATCCGTAACGGGTAACCAGGCCCAATGCCACCAACCCCATAGGAAACCAGAACGGGTGACTGCGTTCGAGACGTGCGACCGCCGGAACATAGAGCACAGCGGCGGCTACGAGGACGATGTACACAATCGCCTCGACGAACCAGTATCGCCATTCGACAGACCAACCGTCCGGGCCGAAGATTCCGTTGAGCAGCAATGCACTGGTGATGCGGTAGTCCCCGGTCAGAGCGATGATGGCCCCGATCCACACCATGCTGGGGATGGCGATCCGAGCGACGCTGCGCACAGCATTGCGTGCGCGGGCGGTGCGATCGACCGCGCCGAGGTGGAAGCGGGCGAAGTTGTAGCCGGCGATTCCGAGAAGCACGTGCGCCCCGCCGAGCACCGAAAACAGGTGTATGTGCGAGCCGGTGATCAGCACGATCGCAAGGGCGCGCAGCACAACGTTGGTCTCCACCCGTCGCCAGCCGCGGCGCAGGTGCGGTGCCTGAACGAAGTCCACGACTCGGGTGTTGTGCCAGTCCGCCGGGAGGTGACCGAGCAGCTCCTCCAGCCGAATGGACATCCGCACATACGACAAAGAGTCACCGCCCAAGCTCACGAACGTGCTGTCGTCGTCGACCCTTGCGTGATGCAGGACCTCGGCATACATCGCTTTGACATCGGTGGTCTCGGGCTTTGTCGTCGTCGAGGTGGGCTGAACAGGGCCGGGCTTGCCTGCGAATTCCGCGACCGCTCGCGCATCGGGTTTGCCGGTGGAGGTGCGCGGCAGCTCATCGACGACACACACCCGAACTGCTGTTGCGGGAAGGCCGCTGAACTGTGCTGTCAAGCGTCGCACGTCGGCGACGTCAGCGTTCTCCGCGACGACGACGAGTTCGTCCGTGCCGTCGGTGCAGCACACGGTCAATCCCAGGTGTGCGAGCGCGGACTCGACGCGGTGCAGATCGATACGTAGACCGAACACTTTCGCGAAACGGCTGCGTCGGCCGACCACTTCGTACAGTCCATCGGCCGTTCGCCGGGCCAGGTCGCCTGTTCGCAGCTCGCCGGCGAGCGTGTCACCCAGGCGCAAGTCGCCGGGGTCGTGTGCGTAGCCGAGCATGACGTTCGGCCCCGAATAGACGAGCTCACCCGTCCCGTCCGGGGCATCCGCGACCGGATCGAGCCGAAAGGACCCGTCGGGAATCGGCCGTCCGATGGAATGCGGATGAGCGGCGGCAAGATCCGGTGGCAGATACGCCATTCGGGCGGTCGCCTCCGTTTGCCCGTACATGACGAACAAGTCCCATCCCTGGCGTCGGCCCAGCTCGGCATACGTGCGGACGCGATCGGGCGACAGCTTTCCGCCGGCCTGCGTGACGTACCGCAGGTCGTGAAGATTCAGCTGTTCGAACCCGATACGGTCGAGCAGATCGAAGGTGTACGGCACACCCGCGAAGGTGGAGGCGCGGTGGGTGCGCGCAAGGTCCCACAGTCGAGTATCTGTGACCGAAGAGTTGGTCAGAATCAAGGCGGCACCGCGCAGGAGGTGGCTGTGGACGACCGAAAGCCCATAGCAGTAGTGCATGGGTAGCGTGGTCACGGCACGGTCGGTGGGGCGGATGCCCAGGTATTCGGCAATCGACTCGGCGTTGGCCTGCACGTTGTCGTGCGAGAGACGGACGAGTTTGGGTGATCCGGTCGAACCCGAGGTGCTCAGCAGCAACGCGAGATCAGGGTGCAGCTCATGTCTGGATTGTCGATCGAGTTCTTCGACGACTGTGTTGCCGTCGAGGGTGCGCACCACCACATCGGGCCGATATGTGTCGATGAGCCCGTCGAGATGGTCGGGATTGTCGTCCGAGGCCAGCAGTACGGGGTGTCCTGCACGCAGCGCCGCGAGGTAGGTGACGACGACCTCGACCTTGTTGGTGCCGGCGATCAGTACCAGACGACGGCCACGTCCAAGTCTGGCCGCCTGCCGGTCGATGCGCTCGTCCAGGTCGCGGTAGGTGATCGTCTCGTTCACCGATATCAGACCCGGTGCGTCACCGAATCTGCCCAAATCGTGCGCTAAGCGCACACTGGGGCGTTTCGGGCGGTTGAAGTCTCTGGGCACCGAGCGAGTCTATAAGGGCTGCCGAACCTAACCTTCCGGCGACGAATACGACTCCGCGCCCGCGCGGACGAGCGTGGCTCGTCTGTCCACACACCGCTCGGACACAGATGATCGGGGTCAGCGACGCCTACTCGGCGGTCGATTCGGCAAGTCCGGTCCGATTGTCGCACCGTGGTCGATCTGATGATCGCCGACGGATCGACCGAGTATCGATGCGCCGCCCTTTGCTCACCCTCACGCTTCGATCGATGGCATGGAGGTGACGCCACCGGGCGGTGGCGGGAACCGATCTGAGTCGGGCCGTAGCGGTTCCGCAGGCTGCGCGCGAGCGGGTGTCGGTCATGACGCGGCGGCGATCAGCCGGGCGAGAACTCCGGATTCGAGGAGGATGAAGAGACCCAAGCCGATGAACACCGCTGGGACGAGCCAGTGCTCGACCCGTTCGAGAGTGTCGACGACCTTCCTGCGAGTGCCCAGCAGCCTGCCGGCGTAGCACCAGATCCCGACGCAGATCAGGAACACGGCGATGGTGACTGCGGTCTGTGGTGGACCGAGCGTCCGAAAGACCGGGGTGTAGACGGCGATGTTGTCGGCACCGTTGGCGATGGTGATGGCAGCAACGCCTGCCATTCCGGTGGCAGCGACCGGGGGTTCGTCCTCGTCGTCGCTGCGCAGCCAGCGGATCAGCGTCCAGAGCCCCAGCGACAGGGGCAGCACACCGAGTAGCCCGACCCATTCTTGCGGCACGATCACCAGTCCCAGAGCGGCGACGACGCTGGTCGCGACGAGGGTGATCAGGCCGAGGTACTGGCCGGTGACGATCTGCCACGCCCGCGGCCTACCCTGGCTGGCGGAGGCGACGAACAGCACCGTCAGCACGACGATGTCGTCGATGTTGGTGCCGGCGAACATCGCCACTGCCGCGGCGATGGTGGTGATCACTGCCGCACCGGGCGTCGGTGAGGATGTAACCGGACGCCCCCGGTGCCGCACGCGACCGTCATGGAGGTCGATCGGATTCGAGGTCGGGGAGCAGTCATACGGATCGTTGCTCCGTGCCCGTGGGATCGACGCGGGTTCGGCCCTCCCGGAGCGACGCGAGGACGACCAGGACTACGCCGCATGTGAGGTAGGTGTCGGCGAGGTTGAAGGTGGGCCACCATCCGGTGTGGAAGTAGTCCGTCACGCGGCCGTCGGCAGCGCGGTCGATGACGTTGGCGGCCGCTCCGGCGACGACCGCCGACAGCCCCACCGTCCCGGTCAGTGAGCCGACGGGGACGGTGCGCCACGCGTACACGGCGATGGCGAGAGTGATGATGGCGGTGACCGCGATGATGACCCCTGGCGGCAGCCCGTTCCCGACGCTGAAGGCGACACCGCTGTTGTAGGCAAGCCTGAGTTGCAGCAACCCCAGTTCGATGACGCGGCCGTCGGAGAGTGCGCGGCGGGCGACGGGGTCGGCCGCGAGTGCCGCCGCGACGAGGACGGCGACGACGATCGCCAGGGTCCACCGGGATCGAGTCGCCGAGCGTCCCCCGGTCGAGACACCCGGCATCGGGCCCGAAGTGGGGTCTGGGCTCATGTCCAGGCCTCGGCTGCTGCCGGGGCAGGTGCGGGCACCGCTGCGGCGGACAGGGGGTGGGTGCGGCCGGCGCGGACTCCGTTGGCGATGACCACGATCTCGGCGAGTTCGTGCACCAGCACCACCGCGGCCAGGCCGAGGATTCCGAACAGGGCGAGCGGCATCAGCACGGTGATGATCGCCAGCGACAGCCCGACGTTCTGCAGCATGATGCGTCGGGATCGGCGCGCGTGGGCCAGGGCGTGCGGCAGGTGCCGCAGGTCCTCACCCATCAGGGCGACGTCGGCGGTCTCGATGGCCACGTCGGTGCCCATGGCGCCCATGGCGATACCGAGGTCGGCGGTGGCCAGTGCGGGGGCGTCGTTGACGCCGTCGCCGACCATCGCGGTCGACCGGCGGCCCTTCAGGTCGCCGATGATGCGTGCTTTGTCCTCCGGTCGCAGATCCGCGTGGACCTCCTCGATGCCGACGTCGGCGGCCAGTGCGCGGGCGGTGCGTTCGTTGTCCCCGGTGAGCATCGCGACGTGGTACCCGTCGCGGCGGAGACCGGCGACGACTTCCGCGGCTTCGGGTCGCAGTTCGTCGCGGACCGCTATCGCGCCGAGGGTGCGGCCGTCCTGTTCGACGAGGACGGCGGTGGCTCCGGCGTGCTGCATCCGTTCCACGTCCGCGGCCAGCGGGCCGGGGTCGATCCACCCTGGTCGGCCGAGGCGGACGTCGTCGCCGCAGAGGCGGCCGGTGAGGCCGGCTCCGGTGACTGCGACGACGTCGTCGGCGGGTGTGTGGTCGTCGACGGCGGCGAGGATCGCCGCGGCCAGGGGGTGCTCGCTGCGCACTTCCAGCGCTGCGGCCACGGCGAGGACCTGTTCGCGGGTCGCACCGTCCGCGGTGGCGACGTCGATGACGACCGGCTTGTTGCGGGTCAGGGTGCCGGTCTTGTCGAGCGCGATCACGCGGATGCGGCCCAGCGCCTCAAGAGCTGAGCCTCCCTTGACCAGGACGCCGAGTTTGCTGGCGGCGCCGATCGCCGCGACGACGGTGACCGGGACGGCGATGGCCAGTGCGCACGGTGAGGCGGCGACGAGGACGACCAGTGCGCGTTCGATCCATACCCGTGGTTCGCCGAGCAGGCTGCCCACGGCGGCGATGAGGGCGGCGGCGACCATGATTGCCGGCACCAGGGGCCTGGCGATCGTGTCGGCCAACCGCTGAGCCTCACCCTTGCGGGACTGCTCGGCCTCGACGATCCGGACGATCTTGGCCAGCGAGTTGTCCTCGGCACGTGCGGAGACCTCCACCTCGAGAACGCCGGTTCCGTTGATCGCCCCGGCATACACGTCGTCGCCGGGCCCGGCCTCGACGGGCACCGATTCGCCGGTGATCGCCGAGGTGTCGAGCGCGGTGGTGCCGCGGCGGATGGTGCCGTCGGTGGCGATGCGCTCGCCGGGCTTGACGATCATCATCTCCCCGAGCATCAACTCGGTCGGCGACACCGCCTGCTCGAGGCCGTCTCGTCGGACTGTGGCGGTGTCGGGAACCAGGGACAACAGTGCCCGTAGACCTCGCCGTGTGCGGGCGACCGCGTACTCCTCGAGGCCCTCGCTGATCGCGAACAAGAACGCGAGCATCGCGGCCTCGCCGACCTCACCAAGGATCACGGCACCGACCGCCGCGATGGTCATCAGGGTGCCGACACCGATCTTGCCGCGCGCGAGCCGCCGAAGGGTCGACGGGACGAAGGTGTAGCCGGCGACGATCAACGCGAGTGATTCGAGCACCAGGGTCAGCCGATCAGGGCCGCCGATCCAGTCAATGATCAGCCCTGCCGCCAGCAGTGCACCGGCCACCGCGGCAGCTCGGATCTCGGTGATCTGCCACAGCTTGTCGGGTTCGTGCTCCTCGTCGCCGTCCAGGCGGGGTTCGTCGTGGCCGCAGCCGCATGCGTCGCTCATCCGGTCACCGCCGACCCGGCGGGCGCGGTGCCGTAAACCGGGCAGAGTGCCACCGCGTTCCCCGTGACGGCGAGGAGGGTCTCGGCCGAAGCGAGCAGGTCCAACAGTTCCGGCCGGACGAGGGAGTAGAACACCTGCCGGCCCTGGGGGCGACCGACGACCAATCCGCAGTCCCGCAGGCACGCCATGTGCGCCGATACCGTCGACTGTGCCAGCCCCAGCTCGCTCACCAGGTCCGCTACACGCACCTCCCTGCTGGCGAGACGGCGAACGATAGCCAACCGTGTCGCATCGGAAAGGCTGTGGAACAACGACACTGCCGCATCGAAAGTCGACGTGGAACCGCCGGGCAGGCGGCCATCCTTATTGATCGTCATGCAACGATGATAGCATCTAAGCCCGGTATGATCGCTATGCGTGAATGCTCGGCCCCGGTCTCGTCGGCACGAGTCCGATCCTCGTCGTGCCGTACTGAGACAGGACGACGGCACGACGAAGAACACCTCCGTGGTGTGGGACCCGGTCACCGGACCTGCGGACGCACGCGACAAACCGCAGTTGCTCCGTACGGCGCGGTCGAGATCGCCGACTTCCCGATCGCGGTGGCACCTGCTACGAAGGCGCTTTCGATTCCCTACTCGCCGAATCCGTCCGAGACGGCGAGGAGGCCGAGGTCAACCAGCTGCATTGCGGGTCGAACGGCGCGCCGACGCGTCGGGAGTGTCGTCGAGACGATCGAACGCACCGGTCATTGCGGCATGCAGCTCGGTGAGCTGCGCGATCGACTCCTCCTCCCGGGTGATGTGCTCGCGCAGTGTTGGCCGCAGCCCGGTCTTCACAGCGGCGCAGGAGTCGTTCTCCCATGCGCGCAGCATCGTCTTGATCTGTGGCAGCGTCAGTTTCGAGCTTTTCGCGGCGGTGATGAACGCCAACCGTTGCTGTGCTCGTTTGTCGTAGACGCGGTACCCGTTCGGGGCTCGGTCCGCCGGCAGCAGCCCCTCGCTTTCGTGGAAGCGCAGCGTCGTCGCCGGCACCCCGTCGCCGAGGAGAGTTACGAGATCAGATCAGCAGGGCTTCGGCAAGCCTGGTCTTCGTCCGTACGCAATCGTCAAAGACTGCGCTCGCCCTGTCGATTCGTTCTGTACGACGCCGCGCGAGAGGCTCGCCCGGCAAGCTTCCCCCGACTTTCGGGAAGTCGGGGGAAGTATCCTATCGCAGGTCGTCAGCCGGTCAGCAACACATCATTGCGGCGCACATGTCCCCACACATGCCGGTGGCCATCATGATCTGGCAATCCCACCACGTCTGCAGGTTGGTCATCAGTTCGGTCATCGGAATCTCCCTCAATTCTGGTCCCGAGGAGACGGGACATCACGACCATATACTGAGTACGTACATAGATAGTAGATGTCGTGTTACCGACGACCCTAGGATCAGGAGACGACAGGGCAGGAGGCGATAGGTGCGGGTGAACGGATTCGGTGAACTCGAGGCGGTAGTGATGGATCGCCTGTGGGCCCGCGGTGCGCGAAGCACCGTGCGGGAGTTGTTCGACGAATTGGCCGAGCAGCGGGTGATTGCCTACACCACGGTGATGTCGACGATGGACAACCTGCACCGTAAGGGCTGGTTGGAGCGCACCCGTAGGGGCAAGGCGTTCGACTACTGGCCGACGTTGTCTCGCGAGGAGCACAGTGCCCGGCTGATGCGTCACGCGTTCGCTGCGGGCGGCAAGTCGGACCTGGTGCTCACCCATTTCGTCGAGCAGATGAGCGACGAAGAGTCGGAGCGTGTGCGAAGAGCGTTGCGCAGACTGACCGACCCCGGCCAGTCGCGATGACTCTGACTCTGTGCCTGCTGCTCTACGGGCTCGTGGTCTCGGTAGCCGGTCCGCCTGTGCTCGCGCGACTGACCCGCCGGGGCATCGCTCCGCAGCTCGGGATAGCTGCCTGGAGTGCAGCAATGGCGGTGGTGATCCTGACCTGGACCGGCGCGGCGATCATGCTCGTCACCGAAGCGGTGCATTGGAACAGAGACGCTCACTGGGTGTCAGCGTGCGTCGTCGAGGTGCTCCGGTCGATCGACGGCCGTGCCGCAGCACTGCTTCAGGGAACACTGATAGCAGTCTCCGCGGTCGCTGCGGCGGCGCTTCCGTTGGTGGTGTGGAGGGCTGGGCGGGGCATGCTGCGGATGCGAACGCACACGCTTCGCCACGCCCGGACGGCGAGGGTGATCGGCCAACGCCTGCCCGGTACCGACGCGGTGGTCGTCGACACCGCGGATCGGCTCGCCTACTGCGTTGCTGGCCGTCCGAAGACCATCGTGATCACTACTGGTGCCCTGGATGCACTCGTCCCGGATCAGTTAGGCGCCGTCTTGGCGCACGAACGTGCTCACCTAATCGGTCGCCATCACCTGCTGCTCGCCTCTGTTCGCGGACTCGCCGCGGCAGCTCCATGGATGCGGTTGTTCCGCGACGGGGCGACCGAGATCGCCCTGCTGCTCGAGATGTGCGCGGACGACAGCGCTGCCCGCTCCCATGGTCGGCGGGCGCTACTCGGTGGTCTGCTCGCCCTCACTGGTTCGTCCGTCGCTCCCGCGGGTGCCCTCGGCGCGAGCGGAGGCGACGTGCTCGCTCGTGCTCATCGCCTCACCGTCGCTGTGTCCACCCCCGTGCACGCGCGGGCCCGCACCCAACTGTCCTTGATCGTCCTCTCGATCACCGCGAGTCCGATCGTGTTCGGTGCCCTCGCCGCTGCGGGTGTGATCATGTGTGGTCCGATGGGCTCTTGAGTGGTCCTGCCAAGAGCGGGTCGATCGGTCAGTGGTGACGGCAGTCGCCGCGCCGAGCCAATTTCAATCGTGCGCCCTCGTCCGTCGAGCGACGGGTAGAACTGTCCCTCGGGTGCGGGGGCGTCGTTATGCAAGGCGATCAGGTTGCCGTCGGTGTCGACGGTTGCGAACTGCGTCGATCCCTGGTCCGTCGAGACGGGACGGCCCGCATCTGCGGGATGAAGAACGCCCGCACGGGACATCTCGTCGGATCGACGACCGCCGGATTCAGCGACGTCCGCGACTCCGCACTCAAAAAGGGATGCGGGCCCCCGAGCACGGCTGTATCACCTTCATTGTTCGGTGTCACCGAAGGCATTAACAGCACGCCGAACACCGTCAGTGCTTTCAGCAAACCGGCCTCCGGAGCTGTGCCCCGTCGACCATGCCGATCAGCTGACTGTATGTCACCGACGATACCAATGAGTACCCCCTGGGGTATCCCGATTCGGGTGTCAGCCGAGGATGGCTTCCCGGAGCTGAGCCATGCTCGGCGCACCCGCCGGCCCGTCACCTGTCATGTACACACGGCAGGCCAGACCGACTGCGGCGGATGTGTCGCCCATGACGTCGACGCCGTCGACGAGAACGGTCGGAGAGCCACGAAAACGCACCTGTTCGGCCATGTCCACCGTGTCCACGCGTTGATAGACGAGCACGGCGTCCGAGTGTTCCGCGGCGAGGAGCTGCAACCGTTCAGCAGTGACCGTCCAGTTCGGGCAACCGTCGAAATACTGCAGGGTGATCTCCATCCACCCACGGTATATCCGTGCTGAAGTTGGCAGCGCACAGGTCGTAGAATTCGATTACGCGGAAGGAGACGGAGTGCCGAACTTCTCCCGTCACTCTCGACGGAAAGGGCTTGCTCATGAATCTGTCCAGTGAGAGTGACGGCACCTCGGCCTGTTCCTGCTGTGGTCGCGATTTCCCGACCGTGAAGTTGCACTCCCTGGCAGGGGGAGCTGCCTATATCTGCCGACGTTGCGGACTGTGGGTTGCGATCCGTCGACGCTAGAGAGAACAGCGTGGGTGTACCGCTCTTCAGTAGGCTGCCTGCACCGATACGTCGTCTCGGCCATGGCGTACCGCCGTACGCAACCGGCGCGCGTCGCCCGTGCGGCTCGATCCGGCCCGTACCAAAGCCCGGGTCGGCGGCGTCCACCGCCGCGACCTTTCGCGGCCATGTCGCGCAGATTCTGCGATTGGTTCCCGTCGACCACGTGAAGAGGCTGTTGCTGCGCCTCGTCCAGCGTCACTCGTACACAGATCGGGTTGTCGGACATGTGCAATGCGTTCACCGACTCGTCGATCGACCCACCGAGCGCGATGGCCAACGCGTAGCGATGCGGGCGAACCACCCGCGGTTGTCCACAGCGGGAGACCCAGAATCTGCCGTATCCGTCGTCGGCAATGGCTCCGATCCGGATCGCACACGGGGACCGATGCGGCCGTGCACGACGTAGCTGCGAAACCGAGCTCGCTCGTCGGCGTCGCCGACTATTGACGGTTTCGGCACCGACCTCCCAACCCACCTAGCAACTACCGGCATCGCTGACGCCTTGGCGAAGAGATCAGGGCCAAGCGAGAGATGGTGTGTATCGAACATCCTCTCCACACGCTCAAACCGATTGATTCACGTTGCGACAGTGTTTCTGTTGGTCGAGTCCGCCGGTGGAGCAGAACGATCTCGGGAGCGCGGACCCGTAGGTTTTCGCTGGCCGGGAATAGACCTATCCCCATAGGGATCGTCGCTCGGTGTGAGTGAAGGTGAAGATGCTTGCAAGCAGGCTGATGGCTGCGGTAACCAGGAGTACTTGAGGTCCGGTGATCGCGGCACCGATCAGAGCCCCGGCTGCGCCTCCGGCTGCGAAGGACCCGAGAAGCATTGCATAGCAAAGCCAGTCGAGGTAAGTACCGCCGCCCAGTAGGTGTCTTTCGATCCCTTGGCCCAGTTTGACGACGGTGCCGGTGACGTAGCTCAGGGGGATGTAGGTTTCTTCTCGTTTCGTGAATGCTGTGTTGAGCGCGCCGAGAGCGAACGCAACCAACAGAATGGGATAGAAATTTACGTCGTCGGACGCCCAGCCGGATATCCCGATATCGATGAGCCCTGCCGCGGCGAGGGCGATGGTCGTGACAACTGTTGCTCCGTGTGGGTGATTGGACCAGTATCGGCGGCGGCAGATCGACGCGATCACCACTCCCGCCAGAAAGGCACCCATCAAAGCCAGCGCCGCCCACGGCGATGCGCCGGGTGCAACGGGCTTACCTTCCGGACTGCCGAAATGCCCGATGACGGCGCGTTCGGTGTTGCCGGTCATGAACGTCACGAAATACCCCGCCGAATGCAGAAATGCGACAGCACCCACCATTCCGGCCAGCGCGGACAGTATCCACGACAGTCGCGCCTCCGCGCCGACGGCTGTTTCGCGGCTGAGTGCCACAGAAGATGTCATGCAACCAAGTCTCCCGGCCGTGTACGGAGCCGCAAGTCGATGAGGTGCAGCTCACTCGGCGGTTCTTCGGTGTTCGTATTCCCTTCGGAAGCAATCGAACTCCCACCTGCACCTCGTCTGCCGACCTCGGTGACAAGCCCACCCAGCGGTGTAATTTGCGTGCTCAAGTAGCACGAACTCGCGGCCCATCCGCGCGTGGTCAGTTCCATCCCTGTGGATCGGTGGGCGGCACAGTGTCCGGATATCAGCCGATGAGTCGGAAGGCTTCCGTCCCGCCGAGATGTGGGAACGCTGGCGTACTGTCCTGCGGTTCTATCGCTACCCCTCGACGCTACTACTCACCGAGCACGTACCGGGGGAGACTTTTCCCGGTATGTGCAGGTGGCCGGTGCGTCCAGGCCCCGTCGCCGTTCCGATCGACCGGTGGGGTCGTGCCGTTTCCCGCCGACCCGATGCCCCAGGTAGCGGTCGGGGCGGTCATCGCTGCTCACCGCTCCGGGCGACTGCCCCGGCGCGATCCACGCCCGCCCCTGTCGTGGCGACGCGGTCGTGGCGAGCGGGAAACTGACGTCACCGGCACACCACCGCACCCGGTGTCAGCTGCACCAGGCTCGGACTACTAGCTAATCGGTGTCGATGCCCGCCGCCGTGCCCACGCCGCTCTGGCCGATGTGCCTGACCTCGTCGATGATCTCGAGTATCGGATCGAGACTCTGATGCACCGCACCCTGGAACTACTAGACATCGAGCCGGACGCCGAAGCGTCCGTCGAATGGGTCGGCGAACAGTGACCGACACGGACGATCCGCCAACGCCAACGCCAACGCCAACGCCAACGCCGAAGTCCGTGCGCCGACGTCACGGTTTGTCGGTGCCGGGTCGTCCCGCCGCGGGGCCTCGCTTCTTGATCGAGCGCGTGCGATCGACTGCTTCGATGTCCGCATTGATGGTTCGGCGGAGCTTCCTCAGGGTCAGTGCCGACAGCGGCAGGCTTGCTGCAAGTGCGCCAAGCAGTACCAACACGAAGGAAATGTCAAGGCTCGTCAGTGCGTCGACGGCCAAAAGCACTCCTGCGGCGACACACACGAAGAGCAGGCGTGCACCGTTGTAGGCCAGCACATGAAGGGCAAGCTGCCCGCGAGCAGTTGAGGGTGCGCGGAACACCGGCATCGGCCGTCCTGTCGTGCGTAGGGGCTTCCTGGGACCTTGATTCAAATACTATGGTGCATAGTATTTGATGGAGGAGCAATATGAACAGCAGCAGAAACCCCGCCCGAGGCCGACGGAGCTCGACTCGGCGATCACGCCCAGCCGGAGTGCCCGGGGGCGTGCGCGCTCCCTGGGCGGTGATAGGCGCGGGTGTCGTCATCGTCGTGCTCGTCGGTGCGATCGGATACAACCTGGCCCCCCGCGTCCTCGAACGCAATCAGGCCGAGCGGTTCGCGCCGACCGCCGACGACCCGGACCCCTCCCGCGGCATCGACGGCGTCGTCGAGGTCGAGTATCCGGCCGCGCGGCACGTCGAACCAGCTCAGAGAGTTGCCTACGATCAGAGTCCGCCGTTCGGCGGCCCTCACGACCAGACCTGGGCGACGTGTACCGGAGTGGTGTACCCCGTCCCGCTACGCAGCGAGAACGCGGTTCATTCGCTCGAACACGGGGCGGTGTGGGTGACGTACGACCCGAACCGGGTCTCCTCCGACGAGGTCGGTTCACTCGCCGGGCGGGTCGAGGGCGAGCCCTACACGATGATGTCGCCCTACCCGGGCCTGACGGCACCGATCACGCTGCAGTCGTGGGGCCATCGACTCGAGCTCGACAATGCCTCCGACCGGCGCATCACTCAGTTCGTCGCTGCTCTGCGACAGAACCCCTCGACCCACCCCGAGAGCGGAGCCAGTTGCTCGACCATTCCCGGCGCGTTCGATCCCGACAACCCGCCGCCGTTCGACGCCAGCGAGCCAGGACCGGACGCGGTGCCCCTCGAGGAAGACCCGGCCCTCGACAGTGCGCCAGCGCCGATGGGGGAGGGGAGTCGATGACCGTGCACGGCCAGGCCGACGATGCCCAGATCGACGATGCACAGAACGACAGTGCACAGAATGACGCCGCGGAAACGGGACCCAGATCCAGGCCCAGGGCACTGCTCATCGGCTTGGCGGTGACAGCTCTCGTCCTGTCCGGCGTCCTCATCGGCGTACTGCTCACACCGGACAGCGCACGAGTGGCCGTACCGGCATCGAATTCGGTGGATGTGGGTTTCGCGCAGGACATGTCGGTCCATCACAACCAGGCGATCGAGATGTCGGCGATGGCGTTGGGACGCTCGACGGATCCGGTCATCCGGACCCTCGCCTTCGACGTGTTGACCTCGCAGCAGAGCCAAGTCGGCACGATGCAAGGCTGGTTGACACTGTGGGACAGGCCATATCTGCCCGACGGCCCGACGATGACGTGGATGACCGGGGCCAGCTCGACAGGGGGTCACCCGATGGACATGAGCGCGTCCGCGAACGACAGCGGACAGGACGCGACGTCGATGCCCGGCATGGCCAGTACCGCCGAGCTGACGGCACTTCGCCGGATGAACGCCGAAGAATTCGACGGCCGGTATCTACAACTGCTCCGCCGCCACCATCGTGGGGGAATCCCGATGGCAGAGCAGGGAGCAGCGAACGCGACAGTTCCCGCTGTCGCCGCGCTCGCGGGCTCGATCGCCTCCGCGCAAACCGCCGAGGTCGGTCAGATCGATGTCCTGCTGAGCGCACACGGGGTCTCACCGTTGCCGGAGAGCTGACGCCGATATCTAAATACTATGTTGCATAGTAATAACGATTGGGATGACCCCCATGACCGGCATCGGCACGCATGAAAAGGCGTCGAATCGTCGAGTTACTGTGCAAAGCACTCACTTTCGACGCCGAATCGATAGGCGAAACAGCGACGAATGCAGTCGAGAGTGTGACAGAAGGGGCTTGTGGTGTCGATGGGATCACGCAACACTGACCCACGGCCGACACGGCATCCACTGCGATCGTGACCGGCATTCAACGAGAAGGGTGGGGTGACCACGTGAACAACGCGGGAAAGACGACGCCGAGCGGCGGGCGACGTCGCGCATGCCGAGGTGCGCGGACATACGTGATCGTCGGTGCCGCACTCGGTGCGGTGTTCCTGCACGCCCCGGTAGCCGAAGCGAATCCGGGTCAACCGGCCGTGGAGTCCGGGGACGAGGTCGAAGGTCAGCAGACCGCCGACGCCGTCAGCCGGTTGATCCGCCTGGCCGATCGGGCCGCGACAATCGGTACCGATCCGATCGCGGTGGCAGACCTCGCAGCCTTCGCATCCTCGACGTGGGCCGCCGCCCAGGCCGGCGGCGTCATCGCGGACACCGCCGGCCCGGTGTCCGCGTCGGCAGGATGCATCGTCGACGCCATCGCCCGTGGAGTCTCGAATGCCCCGGCGCAGTCCCTGTCCTGCCTGGCCCCGTTGGCGACTCTCGACCCACTCCTGGCCCTTCGTATCGCCGCATCGCTCCAGGTCGACGCCCTCGACCCCGCAGTCCCGCATGACGGCGACCGAGGTGGGGAACAGGATCCGGTGACGGGCAACACCGGCCGCGATTCGCCCGTGCCCGGCACCACCGACACCCCTCCCGCATCCGAGACGACCGCGCCCGAAGATTCTGTTCCTGATGCAGCACAGCAGCGCGGTTCCACGTCCGGTGGCTCGGCCACCTCCCGAGGTACTGCGTCTGCTGTCGCACCCAGCAGCGGACTGGTCACCTCGAATTTCGGCACCCGAAGCGGGACACAACACGGCGGTGTCGACATCGCCGACTCACTGGGCTCACCGATCGTCGCCGCGGCCGATGGAACGGTCATCAGCGCCGGGCCCGCACAGGGCTTCGGGCTGTGGGTTCGGATCAGACACGACGATGGATCGATCACCACCTACGGGCACAACAACGGAAATTCGGTCACGGTGGGTCAGCGCGTCCGTAAGGGCGATCGGATTGCAGAGGTCGGGAACCGCGGTAACTCGACGGGTCCGCATCTGCATTTCGAGGCGACTTCTCCCGCGGGACAGAAGGTCGATCCGCAAGCCTGGCTCGGTGAGCGTGGAGCCAGAATCGGGGTGGGCACACGTGCGCGATGAATGCGCCCGATCAGGCCCTTGCCAGTAAGCGCGATCAGGCGATGAGCTCGCGGCAGTCCCCGAGCGCGGGACGGCCGCGACAGCTCAGGTCCGTTGACTGGTCTCGCTACCGATCTTTTTCAGAAAGTCGTTGTAGGCGTTGAGTTCGCTGTACCCGTCTTCTTCGGCGTGCCGGTCCGCGGCAGCCGATTCCTCCTTTTCGTCCCGGTTCCACCGAATGCAGAAGATGAGCACCACCAGCAGGGCCACCGGCTCACCGTAGGACCACGCAAGCGCCCCGGCGAGCTTCTGATCGGATACCGGATCGACACCCCACTGCGGGGGAGGGGAGGCGAACGTGGCGAGCATGGGGGTGCTCGACATCATCAGGATGACACCGAAGAACACATGCAACGGCATCTCGACGAACAGGTCGAACAACCGGCCCAGATTGCTCTGCCGAACGGGGAGGGGGCCGACGGCGAGCACAGGGATGATGAACAGCAGCCCGCTGGCGAAGAAGAAGATCTCCATCGATACGTGCCCGATGACTGTGATGGCGAGAACATCGAAGATCGACGACAGATACAGCCCGTAATAGCTGAAGAGGAACAACGGGATCGTCAGACCTGGATGTAGTGCGATGCGCCCGGCGCGGCTACGCAACCCCGTCAGCGCCGCGATCAGTACCCACCGCCCGGCTCCGTGATGAGCGGTGGCACGCAACAGAAGTCGTCCGGGCGAACCCACCACCAACAACGGTGGGATGGTCATCGACAACGTCAGATGCTGGAACATGAAGACGCTGAACAGGCTGTATCCGTAGCGTTCGACCTGCAGTCCGGTCACCAGGACCAGCGCCGCGCAGCCGAGCAGAAAACTCGCACTCCGCCACCGTGACCATGCGATACCCCGGCCGCGGATCCGGTAGAGCCCCCAGCAGTACAGTCCGGCCATGACGATGCCGGCGATCGGCAGGATCGGGAGCGGCGGAAGATCGAAGCTCAGCAACGCTGCCAGGGTCGGCGGGCCTTCCGGGGGAGTTACGGCGGCGATGTTCATCGGGCCCCTGTCATTGCTTGTCCTTGCCTCGGATCACCAACGTCAGGGCGATGGCAGCGAGACCGAGGACAGTCAGGCCCACGATGGAGAGCAGCATCATGGTGTTCTGTTTCGGTGGCCGGTCCTCGCTGGCGGACGGGTTGTTCGGATCGTAGGCCTGCGTCGGCGTGGTCGAGGGAGCCGGCGAGGTCGCACCGCCCTGCGATTGCTGTGCAGCAGCGTCCGGGCGGGTGGCGGTCTCCGCGACGTCGACCGAAAAGCCGTACGACCCGGTGATCGGGTGCCCGTCCGCGGAGGTGACGCGGTAGCCGACGGTGTACTGCCCGTTGGGTAGGCCGTCCTCGAGCAGGACCGATACGTCGGGGCCCTCGACCGTGGCCGTACCCTGCGTCCACTGAGTATCGCCAGGACCTACCACGCTGATGGTCGCGAACGATTCGTTGATGTCCTGATTGAACTTGAGGCCGACGCCGATCGGTGCGAACTCGAGCGTCACATCGGCCGGGGGGTCGGAGCTGACGAGTTCACTGTGCGCCGATGCCGGGGCCGCGGAGAACAGTGCTGTGCCGCACATGAGCACGGCGACCAGCATCCATCGTTTCACGTTCGGTTCTCCTCTGGTCGTACTGATTCTCCTTACTACTATGCGCACTAGTAGTAAGGGGGTGTGAGCCTACGGGGGTCGGTCGACCGTGTTACTTGTCGACGTCCGGCCGTTTCGATACGTCCGGTCCGGCAATCGCTTCGGTGATCACTTCCGAGGGCGCGATCGAATCCGAGTGCGGGCCACCGACGTGCTGCTCGGCGCGGATGCGTTCGACCATGTGCGGATAGTGCAGCTCGAACGCCGGCCGCTCGGAGCGGATCCGGGGCATCTCGATGAAATTGTGCCGCGGGGGTGGGCAACTGGTCGCCCACTCGAGGGAGTTACCGAAGCCCCAGGGGTCGTCGACGGTGACCACTTCGCCGTAGCGGTAGCTCTTGAACACGTTCCAGATGAACGGCAGCGTCGAGGCCCCGAGGACGAACGATCCCACGGTCGAGATCTGGTTGAGGGTGGTGAATCCGTCGGACGGGAGGTAGTCGGCGTAGCGGCGCGGCATTCCTTGGGCGCCGAGCCAGTGCTGGACGAGGAAGGTGGCGTGGAAGCCGAGGAACGTCAGCCAGAAGTGCCACTTGCCCAGTCGTTCGTCGAGCATGCGGCCGGTCATCTTGGGGAACCAGAAGTAGATGCCGGCGTAGGTCGCGAACACGACCGTTCCGAACACGACGTAGTGGAAGTGCGCGACGACGAAGTAGGTGTCGGTGACGTTGAAGTCGATGGGCGGGCTCGCCAGGAGCACTCCGGACAGTCCACCGAAGACGAACGTGATCAGGAATCCGATGGAGAAGAGCATGGGGGATTCGAGGGTGACCTGGCCGCGCCACATGGTGCCGATCCAGTTGAAGATCTTCACCCCGGTCGGCACGGCGATGAGGAAGGTCATGAACGAGAAGAACGGCAGCAGCACGGCACCGGTGGCGTACATGTGGTGCGCCCACACCGCGATGGACAGGGCGGCGATGCCGACGGTGGCGTAGATCAACCCCTTGTACCCGAAGATGGGTTTGCGGGAGAAGACCGGGAAGATCTCCGAGACGATTCCGAAGAACGGTAGCGCGATGATGTAGACCTCGGGGTGTCCGAAGAACCAGAACAGGTGCTGCCAGAGCAACGCTCCGCCGTTGGCGGGATCGAAGATGTGGGTGCCGAGTTTACGGTCGGCGAGCAGGCCCATCAGTGCTGCGGTCAGCAGTGGGAACGCCAGCAGGATCAAGATCGAGGTCACCAGGATGTTCCAGGTGAAGATCGGTAGCCGGAACATCGTCATTCCCGGTGCGCGCAGGCACACCACGGTGGTGACCATGTTGACCCCGCCCAGGATGGTGCCCAGGCCGGCGACGAGCAGGCCCACGATCCACAGGTCGGATCCGATACCGGGGGAGTAGACGGCGCTGCTCAACGGGGTGTACGCGGTCCAGCCGAAGTCGGCGGCACCGCCGGGGCTGATGAACCCGGCGGTGGTGACCAGTGCGCCGAACAGGTAGAGCCAGTAGGAGAAGGCATTGAGCCGGGGGAAGGCGACATCGGGTGCGCCGATCTGCAGCGGCAGGATGTAGTTGCCGAAGCCGAAGACGATCGGGGTGGCGTAGAGCAGCAGCATGATCGTGCCGTGCATGGTGAAGAGCTGGTTGTACTGCTCGTTGGAGAGGAACTGCATTCCCGGGACCGCGAGTTCGGAGCGCATGATCAACGCCATGAGGCCACCGACGAGGAAGAACCCGAACGAGGTCACCAGATACATGAGCCCGATGACCTTCGGATCGGTGGTGGTGACCATCGTGTGCAGGAACGACCCCTTGCGTGCCCCGCGGGGAGGATAGGGGCGGACCGCCGGCGCAGCCGGAGGAGATGTCAGCGCCGTCATGGAACCACCTTCGAATCGCACGCGAATTACAGGACGCGTCCGACAGCCTAGCCCAAATACTATGCAGCATAGTATTTTGGGGGTGGTTCAAGTCAGCAGAACCGCGCACGCTGCGGCGGAGACCGCACTGAGGGTGAGGATTGCCATGGCGGCCGGCACCACGAGCGGCAGCACGGCGGCGGCAGCGTACGCGCCTGCTCCGGTTCGGGTCGGCGTGTGCGCGCTCGTGTCGAGGTGATGCAACCGCTCGGCGGTCGATTCCCCGATCAGGCCCAACGCCCACAGTGGACGCGCCGAATGCGCCTGCGAGACCGTCGACAAGGCCGAACGCACAGTGTCGGCGCTGGTGACCGCGGCCGCGGACCGGTCCGCGGCGACCTCGACCAGAACCCGCACCGCTGCAGGTGCTGCGGCGAACAGGGGAACGCGAGGAAGTGCTTTGGCCAGGATCTCGCAGATGTTGACGATGCGGTGGTGGCGCCCGCGCAGGTGGGCACGTTCGTGTGCGATCACTGCCCGCTGTTGATCGGGATCGAGATGGGCAAGCAGGCCTTCGGTGGCCACGACGTAGCCGGGGCGACCGTCGATGCTGTAGGCCAGCGGGAGTGGGTGGTCGAGCCACATGATCGGTTCGGGTCCGGGGTCCGTGCGCGCCACGACGGCGATGACATCGCGGTGATAGTCGCGGACTTTGGACCGCGCTCGAAGCTGACGGCGAGTCGAGCGCAGGACGCGCGCCGATGCCGACGCCGCGAGGACGACCGATGCCCCGGCGACCGCTTCCCCGATCCACGGCTGGGCCGCGTGTTGCAGCGAGCCCAGGCAGCGGACGGCGAGTTCGACCATGCCCTCGGCCGGCGCATGGCCGGGCCAGAGCAACACCGCCACCGCGGATCCCACGAGAAACAGCACCCCGGCGATGCTGCCGATCCAAGCGGTCAAGGCGAGAGAGGGGCCGACGGTGCGGGTGAGTGAGGTCAGCAGCGGCGGCATGGCAACGGCCACCAGGGTCGCGGCGAGGAGTAATGCCAGTGCGACGATCACCGGTTCGCGTCCGGCAGGTTCCCCCGCAGGGCGTCCAGTTCGTCGTCGGTGACGGTTTTCGCGAAATGCATCAGCACGGCGGCCGAGTCGGTGCTGGTGTCGAGGATTTCGCGCAGCGCTTGCGAGGTGGCCTCGGCCCGAGATTGCACGGGCGAGTAGAGATAGGCGCGTGACTGCTTGGTCCGCTCGACCCACCCCTTCTCGTGGAGATGGGTCACGACGGTCAGGATCGTGGTGTAGGCGGGGTTTCTGTCGGCCATGCGTTCACGCAGGTCGTGGACCGACTGCGGTCGATCACATTGCCAGAGCACGTTCATCACCTCCGCTTCGAGATCACCGAGCCTTTTCATCGCCAGTTCTTCTTTCCTCGTCGTGTCAGGTGATATCGACTCCGCGTGCCGACAGCCACGCCGTCGGGTCGGACTTGGCACCGTCGGGTTGCCACACTTCGTAATGCAGGTGGGGTCCGGTGGATTGGCCTCGGTTGCCTACCGTAGCAATGAGCTCGCCGGCTTTCACGCGTTGACCGGCGGTGACGAGCGCCTGGTCTATGTGGCCGTACACCCCGATCGTGCCGTCGTCCTGACGAATACGCACCCACAGGCCGAACCCTTGCGCCGGCCCTGCTTCGATGACCTCACCGTCGGTCACCGATACGATCGGCGTCCCGATCGTATTGGCGATGTCGAGTCCGTAATGCGTTGTCCCCCAACGCGGCCCAGAACTGGAGGTCAATGTGCCCGACACCGGCACCACCGAGAGCGGGCGCCGCGCCTCGGCATCGCGTGCGGCGCGCTCCGCCGCCCGAACTCCCCCCTCGGCGAGTTGCTCGGTCATGCGCTGCGCGAGCCGGCCGACATCGAGATCGGGCATTTGCAACACCTGCGGGGGTGAGGCGACGACCGGGCTCGGCGGCAGGACGCCGGCGGGAGGGCTATCGATACTCGCAGCGCTGAGCGCCACACTGTCCTGCGACCCGGTGTTCGGAGACGTCGCTGCCGCGGACAGAAAGGCACCGACCGCGACCGACGCAGCGATGGCGCGGCCACCCGGCTTCGGCACCCGGCGGCGATGAAGTCCGCGGCGAGCACGTCGCGACACGGCCTGCACTACATCGCGGCCACCGTCGCCGTGTGTCGTCTCGTCCGGACCGGCCACGTGCACCCACATCGACGCGGCAGTGTCCGCGGCCGCGGTGTCCCAGGCGGCGCTGACCGCGTGAGCGGGTACATCCGGTGCGGGCGTCTGCGCCGAAGGCGTGTGCTCGTCCTGCGACCGATTGTCGGAGTACACGGTCTCGGCGGGCGACTCGGTCACGAAACGCGAGGGTGCGAACCCGGCGTGTCGATGACGGGGGTGATCGATGAGCGCCGTCGGCCTGTTGCCGACGGGCATCGAGACCGCGACGCCGGGTGCCGGCGCTGCGTAGTCGTCGTCGATCGGATCGGGTGTGCGGTGTCGGGCCAAGATCACAATCCTTGGTGGCTACGAGGCCGTGGCCTCGCTCGAGATAACGAAATGGTGACGGTCAGGCCACAGGTTACTACTATCGAGCATAGTTTTTCCATCCCACTCGACCCGGATTCGTCCGTACCGCTGGTCACGGTCCTCGGAGGACATCCCGCCGGGCTACGACATCCCGCCGGGCTACGACATCCCGCCGGGCTACGACATCCGCACCGGAACAGGGCTGGGCGTTTCGGGTATCAGGGGTGATCGCGCCGAGAGGACAGGCCACCGAGCATGGTGTTGTACGCCTCGAGTTCGGTATCACCTTGATCGTCGACTCGGCGGTCTCGTTGCCGTGCCGCGCTCTCGTCGGCCGCCGACCACCGGACCGCGGCGAGAACCGCGGCAGCGAGCAACGGCAACTCCCCGATGCCCCACGCCAGAGTGCCGCCGCGCCGCTGGTCGGCCAGCAGGTCTGCGTTCCAGTCCAGACGCAGTCCGCTGTAGAAGCTCGCTCCGAGCGCGGTCTCGAGATCGATCGTCACGACGAGGAAGAATGCGAACCCGGCCAATGCGGTGATACTCGCGAGCAACTTCGTCAGTCCCGCGATCGGTCTCGGTACCGGGTCTTCGCCGACCGTGCCCCAGAACATCACCA
The DNA here is from genome assembly GCF_033142325.1 of Rhodococcus sp. IEGM 1370. Classification (NCBI taxonomy): domain Bacteria; kingdom Bacillati; phylum Actinomycetota; class Actinomycetes; order Mycobacteriales; family Nocardiaceae; genus Rhodococcus; species Rhodococcus sp. IEGM 1370. The sequence continues at coordinate 33,450 of NZ_JAWLRY010000029.1, forward strand.
TCCCGACGGTCAGGAACCAGCCCTTCATCACCATGTGTGCCACATGCGAGTCGGCGACGGTGTCGAACAGTCCGCCGGGGTAGAGCAGGTAGAAGCTGCTCAGGAACACCGTGGTGCTGACCCACGGGTGTATCGCGATCCGGGCTGCTCGGCTCTGCCATGCAGCCCGGAGCCATTCGCGCGAGCCCGGTGCTTCGGCGGCCGACGCGGTCGGCAGGACCGAGGCGAACAAGGTTGCCGGTCGGCCGAGGACCAACAGCAACGGCACGGCGACGGCGACCGCGGTCAGTCCCGCCATGTGCACGCTGAACATCGCCGGGCTGTAGAACCCGACCCCGGACGAGGTCGCCACGAGCAGCACCGCAGTACCCGCCAACCAGCTCGCTGTCCACCGCCGCCGCCATGACAGGCCTGCCCGCCGACGGCGCCGCACGGCCACCAGATACAGGACGGCCGCGATCACCGCCGCGGAGCCGAACACCAGGTCGAAACGCCACTCGAACGCCAACCGCGCAGCGGTGGGCGGGCCGTCCAACACGTAGCCCAAGGCCTCTTCGTGCGCCTGGGGCAGCGAGGTGTCCTGCGGCGGGGGCGGGGGAGTGCGGCCCAGTGCGACCGCCAGGCCCACGGTGGTGACGAGAACGAGGGTCTCGATCATCGACAACGTGATCAGGGATCTGCGCCTCGCGGGGTCGTGAGCCAGAGCGCGGACCGTTCGTCGTCGCTGTATCCACCCGAGGGTCCCCACGATCGCCAGAGCTGCGATCTTCGCCAGTATCAGAGCGCCGTACGTCGAATCCCACAGCGACGTCACGGGCACTCGCACGGCAGCGTTGACCACTCCGGAGACCGCCATGATCACGAACGCGACCAGAGCGAGCGTCGAGTAGCGGCGGGTCGCGACGGCAAGGTGCCCACCTCCGCGCAGCGCATGAGCGAGAAGTGCGAGGAGTCCGCCCACCCACAGCGCGGCAGCGAGGATGTGCAGGATCAACGAGTTCGTCGCGATGTCGTGATTGCCGCCGGTCGAGGAGTGGCCGGTGACCGCGCGCGGGATCAACGCGAGCATCGACAGGGCGAACAAGGCGGGGGTCCATCGATGCCGCAACACCGCCGCGCATGCTGCGGCGGTGATCGCCGCGACCGCAGAGGTGATGGCCCATGCAGTGGAGGCCTCGACATCGCCGATCGCACCGAGGAACTGCACCGGTTGCGCTGCAACGGATCCGACAGGTTGACCCGAGGCGTCCGAGAGTGTCAGCGGCACCAACGCCGCCGCGCACACCGCCCACACTGCGGAGGCCTTCGCCGCGGTGCGGACGGCTACGTACCCGTCGATGTCGAGCACACCCGACCTCTGAGGCGGAACGAGAAATGCCGCGAGGAGCAGCGACCCCGCCGCCACGACGGCAGCCACCTCGCCGATCGCGGTCAGTGCCGGGATCCCGTACGTCGTGATCGGGCCCGGATCGGGCAGACCCAACAGCACGAGCGCTTGCGACGTCGACATCGCTGCGAGCAGTGCAGCGACCACCGCGGCAATCGCTGCGCACAGCACCATCACCTGCGATCCGGAGCGTCGATCCACTGCGCCGCGGGTCGAATGGGCCGCTTCGGTGGCCATGGTGTGCGCCTCTTCCCGGTGGATCGTGTTTCCGGCATGGGCGCGAGGCAGTCCGACCTGCGCCGACAATGAACTACTACGAATGATAGTTGTACGAGTCCGGGCAGCCACCGCCGGATGATCCTTCAACACTTGCATGTATGCGCATATCGCAATATGTTGTCGTTCTGCGGATCTGACACGACGAAGGAGCAACGATGGGGCACGGACATGGCCACGGGATAGAGCCGGGTTCACCGGCCAGCGCGTCCGGTAAGCACCTCGGGCGACTGTGGATCGCTGTCGGTCTGGGGGCGGTCACCCTGGTGACGCAGGTCGTCGTCGGCCTGTCCACCTCGTCGCTGGCGTTGCTCTCCGATTCCGCGCACGTGTTCACCGACGTGTTCGGGGTGCTGATGGCGATCGTGGCGATCACACTCGCACAGCGACGATCGACCAAGGCTGCCCGCACGTTCGGGCTCTACCGAGCCGAGGTGTTCGCCGCATTGTTCAATGCACTTCTGCTGTTCGGTGTGGCCGGTTGGATTCTCTACGAAGCCGCGCAACGCATCACGAATCCGCCCGAGGTCCCCGGCGTCCCGGTGATGGCGGTGGCCACCCTCGGGCTCGTGATGAACCTCATCGCGTTCGTCCTGCTGCGCAGCGGCGCCAAGGACAGCCTCAATGTTCGGGGTGCGTATCTCGAGGTGATGGCGGACATGCTCGGCTCGATCGGCGTACTGGTCAGCGGACTGGTCACCGTCCTGTTCGGGTGGCGGTACGCCGACCCGGTCATCGCGGTCGCCATCGGCGTGTTCGTCCTGCCACGCGCGTTCAACCTGGGCCGTCACGCCGTACGAATTCTGCTGCAACATGCTCCGGCGGGCATCGATGTCGCCGCCGTGGAAAGGGCCCTGACCGATGTCGACGATGTCGAAGAGGTGCACGATCTGCACATATGGACACTGACGTCGGGGATGGAGGTCGCGTCGGCGCATCTGACGGTCGCCCCGGAGGCCGAGACACCGCGGGTGCTCGCTGCAGCGCAGCAGGTTCTCCGCAACGAGTTCGGTCTCGAACACGCCACTGTGCAGGTCGAACCCCGGGAAGGCGAAGGCCGGTGCCGAGAGGTCAATTGGTAGGCAGGTCTCGACCCGGTGCGCGATCGGCACGCTGTGCTGTCGTCGACACGGCAGCGATGTACCGAACCGGCACCCGTCGGGTGGGGGCACAGAGTGGGTCCTCGAGTGCCGCACATCGGCCCGGTCGAGACCGTTCACCCCGAACCCGTCCACCTCGCATGTTCGCGCCCGGTGATGGATCAGTCGACGGTGAGGGTATCGACGGTTCTGGTCACGGCACGGTTCGGCAGTGGCTCGGTGGCGGGGCTGCGCATGACCGCCCCGTCGGTGATCGAGAACGCACTGTTGTGGCAGGGGCACTCGATCGTGCCGTTGCGAACTCGGTTCACTGTGCACCCTCGGTGAGAACAGATAGCCGAGAAGGCCCGGAAGATACCGGGTTCCGGTTGGGTGACGACGACCTGCCGGTCGGCGAGCACGATTCCACCGCCGACAGGAACATCGTTCACCGACAAGGTGACGGGACCGTCGGAAGCGGTGTCCTCACCGGACGGGGCTTCGCCGACGCTGCATCCGGCGGCAGTCAGGCACGCTGTAGCGCAGCTCGTAGCGAGAAAAATACGGCGCGGTAGCGCCGGGATGTCCTCGCTCATACAGCAGGCTCCCCTCGGTACGCCTCGGTGAGCGAGAGGCGACGATCGCGTGTCGGTGGTTGTAGTCGACTATGTTTCGAGCAGTTCCGGTGTCGATCACCCTCACTGTTCGAGCGGATCAGCATGATTGTCCTGTCGCGAATGTATGTGCACTGCAGGGCATTCGATTCGAACGCCGAGATATCTCATGCACGTTCACGATCCGGCGCTGTCGGGCACTGCGGGCAGAGGGGCAACCCTTGTGCCCTCTCGCGTGCCAGTGCCGCCCCGATCATCAGCACCACCCCGCAGGTGATGTAGATGTCGGCGAGGTTGAATGTCGGCCACCAACCGGTGTGAAAGTAGTCCGTGACCGCACCGTCGACAAGCCGGTCCAGAACGTTGGACAGCGCGCCGGCGAGGATCAACGCCAGCGCCACCGTGGTCCACTGCTCCCCGTGCCGAGCGCTGTGCCATCCGTAGGCCGCGACCCCGGCGGTGATCGTCGCCGTGACCGACACGATCACCCATAGGGGCAGCGAATTGCCCAGACTGAAGGCCATTCCGCGGTTGAAGGCGAGCCGCAATTCGAGGATCGGTAGTGGGATCGGAGAGCCGACCAATGCTTCTTGCGCCCAGTAGTCGACGGTCAGCGCGGTAGCGACCAATGTCAGCACGAGAGTCACTGCGTAAGCACGCAGCCGCGTGGGAGACGTGGTGGGCGAGCGGTTCACGGATCCTCGTTCTCGGGTGTGTATCTCGGACAGGTGCTGGGTGTCGACGGAAGGGGATCGGTCACCGCCGCAGAGTTGCCATCACATAAAATACTATGCACCATAGTAGTTGATGAACGGCAGAGGCTCCTCCGGTACCGGCTGCACGCGCGTGCCGTCATGAGATCGGCTCCCGGCATCGAGCCCGGGCCTCGACCTCTCGTCTACGACCCGAGCCGGGCGCGGTGGGTGACCGGCAGCAACGGAGTCCGCGCGTGGATCCGGCTCCTCGCCGCCGCCTCATCCGGGCTGATGTTGTATGCCACATTCCCGCCCATCGATCTGTGGTTTCTCGCTCCGGTAGCACTTGCAATGCTGCTGTTGGCTGTGCGCGGGCGAGGGGCGCGTGCGGGGGCCGGCTACGGCTTCGTCGCCGGCTCGGCGTTCTTCGTGCCTCTGCTGCCGTGGGTGGGGGAGTACGTCGGATCGGTGCCGTGGCTGGCGCTGTCCGTCGTTCAAGCACTCTTCGTGGCACTGTTCGGTGCGGTAGCGGATCGGATGTCCCGACTGCCGTGGGCGCCGGTCTGGGTGGCGAGCGCCTGGGTGGCGATGGAAGCGGCACGATCTCGGGTCCCGTTCGGCGGCTTCCCTTGGGGCCGCATCGCATTCGGTCAATCCGACGGGCCGCTGCTGCCTCTGGCTGCGGTG